>CAMDRK010000111.1 GCA_945906715.1 Nitrospira lenta | reverse complement strand
CCGATCGAGGCCGACGAAAGTATATTGCAGTTTCGGCGTGATCCCGATCCCATAGCTGGTCAGTGGTTCGTGCGTTCCGAAGGCCAGCAACTCGGCGCCGAAGGAAACCTGGCCTCGATACCAGTTGGAGCCGACGGGATCGGTGACCGTCATGGACCAGGATGGCATCGCCGCCGTCCCAAAGAGCTTGGAGGATTGGCTGGGCAGCACACGGATGGGAAAGAAGGGACCAATGGCGAGTCCCACAGTCTGTGTGCCCTTTGCGGAAGGAGAGATCGATTCACCGGCGCGAGTGATGAGCGGAGACAAGCAGACAACCGCTGCCAGCAGACCGGCTCCCATGATCAGGAACCGACAGTGTCGGACCTTCACGATGTGGAATGAGCCTTCGCCCGCGCCATCATCTTGCAGTAGGAGCAGACCTCAGCCGTGGTGGGCTGGCTGCACGAGGCGCAGGGGTGGAGAACGGCCCGGTCTTTTTCCGCCATGGTCGTTGCCATAGGCTGCTTCTTACGTTGCTTGTCGAGAAAGCCCCAGTAGAAGGTCTGTTTCGTCCCTGGCGATTCGGTCTCCAGACGATTCAAAACCTCCTTGTACTGGAGCATCTTGGAGCCCTTCGCCATGGGGCATTCTTCGACAATATAATCGATTCGGTTCAAGACCGCATAGGCCGCGAGTTCTCGTTCCGAGAGCCGGAACAGGGGCTTCACCTTCTTGGCAAACCCTGCTACCGAGGCCGGCAACGACGGACCCTGTTTGTCGAGATACTCTTCTTGCCAATGCAGCACGTTGCCCAGCAGCCTGGCCGCTTCGTCATCGAGATTGTGGCCCGTGGCCATTACGTCGTATTGCTGCTCGATTGCCACGCGATTGAATTGGTAGCGTTTGATCGTACCGCACGTGGAACAGGTTGGGCGATGGATGAGCATGGCCAGTTCCTTGATTCCCGCGCCTGCCTCCTGCTCGACTGTGTGAAGGTGGAGTTTAGCTCCATGTGAAGCAGCCACCGCTTCGGCAAACTTCGTCACCTTGGCGTGAGATTGCTCAGAATAGGTTCCGATACCGAGGTCTACGTAGAGCGCATCGGCGCGATAGCCCATCTTGAGCAGAATGTCCCAGAGCGCCAGACTGTCTTTCCCGCCTGACACAGCCACGAGAATTCGTTCTTCTTTTCCGAACATCCACTCCGATTTGATCGCCCGCGCCACCTGATCGTGGACAAAGCCGTTGAAGCAGCCTTTGCAGAAGGCCGCATTGTGACGCGGGAGACCGATCACCGCTTTGGTTTTACATTTGGTGCAGTTCATTCTTAGCTCGTGAGGCGTAAGGGGTGAGGCGTGAGGGGTGAACCTCCGGAGATGACGGGTCTGACTTCAATCTGATCGCCGTCGTAGAGCATTTCGTCTTCGGTCACGAGATCGTCGCCTTTGATGACCAGATGCGCTTCGACGACGAGATTCAGCTCGCGCAGGAGATCCTTGACCTTCTTAGGGCCCTTGATTTCAACCGTTCTGGCTGGATGGCTCAGTTGGACTTGCATGGGTGGATCATAAGCCGCCGATACATGGGGGAGCAAGGGGCGTTCTCGGAAAGTAGAAATGCGGAATGCGGAATGAAGAAAGAGAATATGAGAGAAAAGAATTCGCGTTCGTTAGCGCATAGAGGGGAGCTTGGTCCTTGCGAAGACCAAACCCTCGTCAAGGGTCGTGAACTCGCCATCGAGCTGCGCTTCGTAGCAATCGTCCAGGATCTCTCCCAGGCGCGGTCCTGGAAGCATGCCCAGTTCCAGCAGATGGCGACCCATGACGAGCGGGGTGGGGGCCTGGGCTTCAACGTCCAGTTTACGTGCCCGCTCCAGCAGCCAGGCGCCTGCAGGAAATCCGTCGAAGGGTTTGGGCGGACGGCCCGCATGATCGGCCCGCGCGACCCGCACCAGTCGGTCGATCCGTTTGACCTGCCTGGCTAGCCGTCGAACTGCGCTGTCTGAGGCGTTCGCGTCAAACAGTGCGCGGGGACGGAGGTGGCAGAGCACAAGGGGAATGACCTCGTTGATGAGATCTTCTTGGTTTGTCAGCCGTTCGAGAAAGCGTCTCGTCGGGGCCTCTCCTTTCTGATCGTGGCCGCGCGACGTGATGCGTCCATAGTCAGTCGTGGTGGTGGCAGGTTTGCCGAAATCATGACAGAGGATGCCGAGGCCTGTGATCAGGTCGTCCTGCTGGTTGCCGGTGCATTCCAAGGCGAACCAGTCCAGACAATGGAGCGTGTGGATCCAGACATCACCCTCCGGGTGCCAGATTGGGTCTTGCACGCAGCCTTGCAGCGCCGCGAGTTCCGGATAGAAACGAAGCCAACCGCAGTCGCGTAAGAACTGGAGACCCAATGATGGCTTGACTCCCTGAAGTAGGAGCGTCTTCCATTCTTCCCAGAGCCGTTCGCTCGGTTGCCCGTCTTGCGTCAGGGTGCTGCAGAGAGCCACTGTCTCTGGCGCGGCGGTCAATCCAAATCGCGCGGCCAGTTGCATGCCGCGCAGGACGCGGAGCGGGTCTTCAGTGAAACGTTCCGAGGTGTGGCGCAGCACATGCGCATCGAGATCGGCCCGGCCGTTGAAGGGGTCGCGGAACTCCAATGTGTCCGGATCCCAGGCCATCGCATTCACGGTGAAGTCGCGCCGCGCCAGCGCCTCGTCGATATCCATGTCCGGGTCTGACTGTCTTAGCTGTCCTGTGGTGGACTCGTTGCCGGTGAGTAGGCGGGAGGGAATGGAAATATCGATGGGCAGGCCCTTCAACTTGAAGACGCCAAAGGTCTTGCCGACGAACTGCACGGAGAAATGTTCTGCGAGCAGCGTGTGGAGCTGGCCAGGCGGCAGCCCGGAAATTTCGATGTCCAAATCGTGCGGTTGCCGGCCAAGTACGAGGTCGCGTATACAACCGCCGACCAGCCACGTCCGACCGCCGGCAAGGCGAACGAGCTGTTCAATGTGCCGCAGAGAGCCAGCGAGTGTCGGATCCTCGATACGAAAGCGAACAGGCACTTATAGCGATGCCTCCCTCAGAAACTTCGCCGACTCTTCCGGCGCCACGGGATTGATATAGAACCCTGTGCCCCATTCGAATCCCGCTACGTGGGTCAGCTTCGGAATGATCTCGATGTGCCAGTGGTAGAAATCCCCGGTCTTTTCATGGAGTGGAGAACTATGGAGGATAAAGTTGTATGCGGGCCGCGCAAGCACTTTGTCCATCCGTCGGAGCGCCTCCGAGAGAATCGGCGCGAGGAACTCGAATTGTGTCTTCTGGCTCTCTTCGAAGTAGCCGGCATGGCGTTTAGGGAGAATCCACATTTCAAAGGGAAAGCGCGGGGCAAAGGGGGTGACACAGAGGAACTCGGGATTCTCTGCCACGATGCGATCGCCGTCAGCGAGATCTTGCCGGATAATGTCGCAGTAGATGCAGCGCTCTTTCTGAACATAATGAGCCCGACAGCCATCGATCTCCTCCATGACGCTGGTGGGAATGATCGGTAGGGCGATGAGTTGTGAGTGGCTGTGCTCCAACGTCGCGCCGGCTGATGCTCCATGGTTCTTGAAAATCAGGATGTAGCGGAACCGCACGTCTTTCTTCAGATCGATCATACGATCGCGATAGGCCCACAGCACGTCTTCGATCCGTTTTGTCGGCATGTCGGCCAGGCTATCCGTGTGGCTCGGGGTCTCGATGATGACTTCATGGGCGCCGATCCCATTCATGCGATCGTAGAGACCGAGGCCTTGGCGATCGAGATTGCCTTCAACCTGGAGTGCGGGGAATTTATTCGGCACGACACGCACGGTCCAGTTCGGGTTGTTGGGTGCGCCAGGTTGCGGCCGGTAGGCCAGGATCTCTTTCGGTGTCAGCCGTTCCTGTCCTGGGCAAAAGGGGCAGAGGGTTGCGGCCAAAGGTCGGGCGGTTTGCACGGGAATGAAATCATGAGGCCGGGCATTCCGCTCCGTCGAAATAATCACCCACCGGCCGACAATCGGATCACGTCTTAGATCAGGCATCTTATCCTCCAAACTGGTAAGGGGTGAAGGGTTAGGGGTGAGGAGATCTGATCCTCGTCGTCATATGGACAAGGAACGTCTTTTCTATCCCCTCACTCCTTACCCCTGACTCCTCACTGTTCACTACACTCGCCACAGGGTTGCCTCAAATTCCGGTCCTGGCACAAGGAAGGTCGCAGGCTTGTGGTGCGGGTAGCGTGCGACTTCCAAGCGATGCTCCAGCACCAAGATGGCCATTTGGACTTCCTGTCCAGCGGTGAGCTGTAAGTTCTTGAACGGCACAGCCAGCTCGATAATCTTTCGATGACAGATCGATTGATAGGGGCCGATCTCCTGCCAGGATCCGTTTGAGAGTTTCTGCGAGAGCAGAAACTGATGCTGTTCAGCCGGCGCGAGTGAACACGACAGGCGGTAGAGATGTTCGGGCGTTTGCAGCTGCAGCTCGACCGTCAGCTCAGCCTGGCGTGGCTGTGACTGTTCGTCCGGATCGAGGCGGAGATATAACCGGTCAAGACTCCAGCCAAACTGGATATCGGTCAGTATCCCTTCGGCTTTCCACATCGCGCCGAGCGGCGGCTGAGTCTCGATCCTGCCGGCTCCGCGCCACTCGAAAAAGTCGGTCGCGAGCCCATCCAGGGAGGGGTTCAGCAAGGCGAGCGGTGCTGTGACGATGTCTGCCTCCGGCAGGCCGCGTGGGCGACAGATCGGCTGATTGAACTGGTCCGGTGGGGTCAGCCCCGCGATCGTCCAGACGTTCCGAAGGTGGGTACGGAAGAGCCGATCGAACTCGTCGTTGTAGCCGCAATCGAAATCGTCCCCATACCACCAGAACCAATCGCTGCCTTCGGCGGCATAGAGTTCGTCCCAAGCGGCTTGCGCGCGATCCGGGGGAAGCGTGGGAGAAACCTCGGCGAGACGGGATCGCGTGTGACTCACCAAATCCCATCCCTGATTATCTTCCTGGTGGCCGATCCAGATCTTGTAGTCTTGGTTGATCCAGGAGCCAGAATGGAGGTGGCTGATCCTCCGAGTGGCCGGCGCGGTTTCGAGCGCTTGGGAAATTGTCGCGGTGGTGGCGCGAACTCCGTCGTGACTGAGCGCGCCGGTCGAGCAGGCCTTGTAGAGGAGCGAAAGAAACTGTTCGCCTCCCTCGTGGTAGTGTTCCCATGGGTTTTCCCCGTCGAGCACAATCGCAACGGTGACCTGTTCCTGCGGCGCTTCGTGAATGATGTGGCGCAGCCGGCGCAGGACATCCTCGGCGGCCATTTCAGGAGTCGTCTTATGATAGACGAACCCGAAGGCATCGGAGATCTCCCGATCGCGAAACAGTATCGTGACGTCTTGGCCCTCCGGCCCAACCCGGTAGGGCTGGTAGAGGTCTCGGTGACGTTGCCACGGCTGCTGGGCCGCATCGAATGAGCGAGCGAGGATGCCTTCGTCGGTTGCCAGCCAGCGCAGTCCGACCTTTGGCAACATTGGAATCAATTCCGGGCAGACGGAGCCTTCCGACGGCCAGAGGCCCACGGGGGCTCGGCCGAATGTGGCGGCATGAAACTCGACGGCCCGTTGCAGCTGCGCCTCCGCATCTTCTGGCGCATGGAATCGTGAGGGGAGGGGGAGATCCGGTCTGGCACGCCGAGTGAAGTCTGTATCGATGACGAGGGGGAGGATCGGATGGAAGAAGGGGGTCGTCGTGAGCTCAATCTGTTCCCGCTCCATCAGTCGTCGATAGAGCGGGACAATTTCACGCACGGCCACGAGTTGGAGGGCCAAGACTTCCTGCTTTTCCTCTTCCGTGAAGCCTTTGTTCTTCGCGCGCAGCGCTGCCAAGCGCGGATAGCGGCTGACCGTGCCGTAGCCGAACCAGGCGAGATTGTGCCACGTTTGCAAGTCCAGCAGATCCTGTGTGGAAAATTGCCGCGCCACGCGCTCCAAGTCGCGGCCATAGGTGTCGGCCCCGCGTTTCACGAGCAATTCATGATAGCGAGGGTAGGGGCGCACCATCGTGGCCCAATTGGCGGAGAAAAAATGCCGGACGAGAAAGGCTTTCTCTTCCGGATGGAGGTCCGCCGCCGGACGCTGCGCATATTCCAGAAAGAGGTCGCGCACCGTCCCTGATCCGATTTCTTGCAGCTGTCGCAGGAGCGAAGGGGTAAAGTTGAAGGTGGCTTTGACCTCAGGAAACTTCTCCAGCCCATAAGCCATATCGTAGTAGGCTTTGGTGGCATGGAGGCGCACCCAGGGCATACTGGCAGACCCCGAGACCGGGTCCGTGTAATAGGGCTGATGCATGTGCCAGAGAAAACAGATGCGGGCGGTCTTCATAGTCGAATGCTATTGATGACGTAACAGGATGCTGAAAAAGTCACTCTCAAGCACTGTGAAAAGTAAGACGTAAAAGGTGCAACGTAGGACGGACAAATACGCATTTTCAGAAACGTTTCACGTTTAACAATTCACGTCTCACGGATCGCTGGACAGCCTTTTTGAGCCTCCTGCGGGAGTATCGTTTTGTCGGTTACATCACAAATAGGGATCATCGAAGTATTCGCATGGCTTTGTAGTCTTTCAGCAATCTGTCAGATATAAGTATGGCATAGGGTGGGAAATGGAGCGAGAGGAAATTGATGCGTGACGTCGCCCGGCAAGGTGTGATGGTTCAAGTGTTCTGGTACTGGCTACCGGTAGCGCTGTATGCCGGAACGATTTTTTACTTGTCGTCCCAGTCGCACCCGGAAGAGCAACTGCCACCGCTCTTGTTCGAAGAAGTCAGCGACAAAGTCTTGCATGCAGTGGAGTATGCCGTGCTTGGAGGACTCTGCTACCGGGCCTTCCGTTGGGGTGTGCGCGGGCAAGTCGCGTCGCAGGCGCTCCTCTTTGCTATCGTCACGGCGTCGCTCTATGGGATGACGGATGAAGGACATCAATTCTTCGTGCCATTCCGCGAATCGAGCTGGCAGGATTGGCTGGCCGATACGACTGGCGCAGTCATTGGAGCGTTGAGTTGGCGGTCCATCAGGCCGGGATGAAAAACCGCGAGACGGGCGTGAAGGCTATCCCTGCCAGATAAATGAACCCAACCAAATAGACCAGATACACCATCCGCGGGCCACAACCGACCATTATGCAAGACACACCACGCTTGATCCCTCTGCCGCTCTACACACAAGTGCTCATCGCTGTGGCCTGTGGCGCGTTGCTGGGAGTGGTCTTTGGTCAAGAGCCCTATCTGGGCGGCCTAAAGAATGAGCATCTGGGCTGGCTCGGTCTGCTGCTCGTCACGCTGCTGAAGACCCTCGCCATCCCGCTCATCTTCTTTGCAATCCTCGATGCACTCATCCGCACCAGCCTCCCGCTACGTCAGGGGACCAAGCTGCTCCTCATCTGTTTCGTCAACGTCTCCGTAGCCATGACAATTGGCCTCGTGATCATGAATACCTGGCAGCCGGGTCTCGCCTGGTACGGCCACGTCGACGAATTGCTGAACGTCGTGCCAAACCCCAAGCCATCGGCAGGCGCCACCGCAACCGTACAGACCGGGACGCAGAGTCCGATCGAATACCTCGCGTCCTACATTCCCCGCACCATCATGGCGCCGTTTTCGACCGGCAACATCATCGGAGTTGTCTTCCTCGCCCTCTGTATCGGCGCCACGCTTCGCCGCCTGCATGGCAAGCCAGACCAAAGTCGTGGAGTCATTCATACCCTCGTGCGATTCATTGAGCACGGCTATTACTGGCTCGTGCAGATGCTCGGATGGATCATCCTTGCAGTGCCGCTCGCCGTCTTCGGCGTCGTCGCCCAGGTCGTCGGCAAGGCGGGCATCGGCGTCTTCGTCGTCCTCTGGATCTTCCTCGTCACCATGCTCGTGGGACTCGCCATCCACTCGCTCGGCTACTACCCGCT
>CAMDRK010000110.1 GCA_945906715.1 Nitrospira lenta | reverse complement strand
CGGACTGAGCAGATCGTTCCAGTTACTAGGCGGGTCGTAAGGGCAAGAGATAGATGATCAGCACGTTCTTACAGATGCGGACGGAGAATCGGCGAAGCCAATTCTCCCGCGTGATCGCGAGCCTCTCAGTAGCCCTCTGGCTGGCCGGGTCCGTCTCCGCTCTGTACGGCGGTTTTGCGCCGCAATGGACAACGCCCCATTGCCCGCTATCCCATTCGAGCGCGGCTCAGCACAGCCATGGCTCCTGCGCATGGCACTGCGACAGCATCGATACCCCATCTTCTTCCGGCAGGTCATGGCGGCCGTCCGTTACACCGACAGAATTCCTCTCCTGGCACCTCAGTGCCACATCGCATGCTACAGATCTTACCGGCGGAATCACCACCAGAGGACCGCCTCGCACAAGTCTTTTCTAGTCATGTCATCAGCGATGTAACAAGGGAGGCTTCCCGCAAAGAAGCCCGAACAGACAAATCAAAAAGGATGGCCATATGAAAGCGAATAAGAATCGGACAAGAGTGATCACAGGGGCAACGACAGCCATACTAGGGATGGCGTTGATCAGCCTTGTAAGCTGCAGTTCGGGAGAATCGACCAATAACACTATCGCCCCTGGCGGCAGCGCCGGGTTGCAGGGGCCCTTAGTGTTTGTTCACAACGGGACCGAAAGAACAACATCCGTGATTGCATTGAGGGGAGATACCGGGAATTCCGTTATCCATACAATGGGGCAGGGAATCCCGGAAACCAACCATCCAAACGGTGCCTACGATGGGAATGCTCCGGGGGATATGCAATTTTCTGAAGGCGAATGGGTGTTTGCCAATGTGGGCGTGAGTAATGGTGTCTCGTTAATCGACCCGATTAGCGGTGCCAAGCCCATCTTTGAAGAAATTCTTCTGGTGGGCAGACGACCAGCACATATCTACCGTGACCCAACCGATGGCCAGGTTATGTGGACGATGCTTGATGGAGATCCGACGACCGGTCTTGATGATGTACCTGCAACGATTGCGGACACCAATCCGCCTGTAGTTGTCGATTGTTCGACGACCGGTGGCGGGGCTGTAACGATCATTCACAACGCGCATATTCCCTCTGGTGGGCTCGTGCCGGAGATCATCGGTAAAGTTTGCCTTTATGCTAAGGGGCACAAGGTCACAGCCTTTTCGAGAGGAACTGGTATTCCCAAACGCACATTTGTGTCCAGTGAAGTTTCAGGAGAGATCGCGGTGATTGACAATGAGCCGACCATCGGCGCAGCACCGAATCCTAATTATCTGAAGCTCATTAACCGAATCGATTTGTGCGACCCGTTGAAGGAGCTCCTCCCTGCAACGTGCGACTCCGAGGTGAACACGCCACTCACCACCGCTTTTACGCCGAACAATTCAACCCCACACGGCATCCGATATTCTATCGCGAGCAACAAGGTCTATAGCATCCAGGAGGGCTATCATACGATTGCAGAAATTGATCCGGATTCACTTCTCGTGACACGTACACTCGATTTGGCGGGTACGCCCTATACTTCCTATGGCATTACACCAGATGGGAAGTATCTGTTTCTGAGAGGTGTTGATACCGTAGGGAATCTCAACAGCCTTCTCGGTAAGACTGCGATTGTCGACCTCGTCAACGATCCGCTGAACCCTTTTATTATTACTTCTTTCTCCGATCTGCCGAACATCGTCCCGAATACCTTCAAGTTTGCGCCGGATGGCAAGCGCCTCTACATACTGGCGTCCAACACGGCGACAGGAAATGGAACCCAGCCCGGGAATCAACTGAAGAACATCCTTCTTGAGTTCGACACAGCGGGATTTCCGGCTCAGCCTACTTTACTGAGAACCATTTCTTTGGAAGTTACAGCAGGCAATCACGGTCTCGACATTTATGCTGATGGACCGGCTGGGGCTGGATCGGCTAAGTATGTGGTGGTATCGAACGGGACGGGACAAAACTCCGTATCAATTATCAACGCGACGGATAATAGCATCCCGAAACAGAATGTACCGGTTGGCGCGGGGGCTGGGACGATCATGATCTACTATCCGGATGCCGCGTTGAATAACAACCAAGCGTCGTCATAGTTGACCGGCGTAGCGACGATCACGGCATGCAGGAATAGTAGAGCGCATGCCGTATCTGTTGCAGTCTGAGTCGAAGGGGGCAGGGCAGCCTGCCCCCTTCATTCATAGGCCATTCATCTCAGGCGTGAGAAGCGAATCAGTTTCACGGAAAGCATGTGTGCGTGGAGAACCAGTCCCATCTGTTTACTTTACAGCCTTCAGCCTAGCCCGCATTACTCTTGATCGCTTCTGCTGCTATCGCCAAGGTTGCCACTTGCTCCTCGCCTGACCTCTATATGACGATTTCACGACGAACCGTCATGATAATGAAGTTACCAAAGGTCTCCCGTTGATGTATGCTCATGTTCAGGTTACGAGTTTTCCATCACAAAGGAGGGGTTATGAGCCGAGTGAATGCCGCCGTTGTCGCAATCGCTGTCTGTGGTCTTCTCGCAGGAGGCGCGACAAGCACCGTGTTCGCGGGAGAAAACGCGCATGTCGCGGAAACCATTAAGCATGCGAAGGAAGGTATCGCGCACGAGAAGGAAGCCATCACGCATTTGGAAGAAGCCATAAAGGGAAGCACCGATGCGCACGCGAAAGAAGCGCTCGAGCATGCCAAGGAATCGCTGAAGCATGCAGAGGAATCGCTGGCTCACGCCGAGCAAGCCGCGCAGAAGTCGAAGGGTAAGAAGAAGTAGCTTGCGGAACCTGGCTAGCACCTTTCGAATGAGTATTCTGTAGCTGCCGCTCAACATCGCAGCGCGGCGCGTCTCACCGAGCGCTGCGCTGTGGATACCTCAAACCTTCCCACCATCTATGGGCAGATGCGCGCGCCATCCGCAAAAGAAGAGGCAACTACTCTGATAGTCAGGTGAAGGGGCTCCCTGCTCTTACACACCGATCACACGGAGGCCGCTGGCCTTGGCAGCCGTGGCGAGAGCCTCGTCGTGCGTCGCCATCACAAGATCGGCGGCGGTCTGTTCTCGCCACAACAGCGCAGTCGCAAGATGCAGCGCGTCCAACGTGCCAAGAGCGGTTGGGAGCGGCTGTGACGCGCGAGACAACACCGGCCCCGTCAGCTCGACGATCTCAATTGCTTCTATCATTCGATAGACCGCTTCGCGGCGAGCAGCCAGATCGGCATCATTGAATCCTTCAGCCAACCGCACACGATCCAGCGTGCGCAGACATTCTACCTCGACCAGCGCCGAAGCCACCCCCCGTTCGATAGATGGCCATTCCTTCAGCGCATTGCGCTGGCCGAGAATCACACGAAGTAGGACCGACGAATCGAGATAGGCGATCACCGCTTGTCCTGTCGTTCCTCGGTCAGAAACACGAGGCTATCCTTGCGGAGACGAAGTGGCGGAGGCAACGGAACGAGCCGGAGCTTAGTGGCGGAAGCGAGGGGAGGCCGAACGGTTAAAAACGCCCCGGTCTTTTCAATCGGTACGATACGCGCAATGGGGTGGTCGCGATCCAAAATCGTCAAGGATCGCCCCGCGCGGACCTTCCGAAGATGCTCGCTCAACCGGCTCTTTAGATCGGCAATCTTGACCGTATTCATAGTCACATACTAGTCACATCTGGTCATGAAAGCAAGCGACCGACGACTGACTCGCCCCGCTCCACCAACCCGCCTAGCTCGCATGATTCTTGACGGTTCGACGCGACAGCGTGCAGTCGCGTAGCGAGACGAGATAGAACTTCAATTGAGTTATGAGCCGAATGAAAGCCGCCGCAGTCGCAGTGTGGGTTCAAGGCAAGGGCGGGGAAGTTGCTGTCTCACCGTTTCCGCCGCAGCAATGGCTCGAGCGTCGGAAAGATCCTCTCGACGATGATGCGATAGCCTTCTCCTGTCGGATGGATGCCGTCTACTTGGTTGAGCGAGGACGAGCCTGCCACCCCGTCGAGGAAAAATGGAATCAACATCAGGCGGTACTGTTTCGCTAAAACCTGGTATAGCGATTCAAACCCGTCGGTGTAATCTTTCCCATAATTCGGGGGGAGCTTCATCCCCGCTAACACGACAGTGACTGACGCCTGCTGAAATTGCTGAATGATCCGTTCGAGGTTGGCTTTCGTTTCCTGCAAACTGAGACCACGAAGCCCGTCGTTGCCGCCGAGTTCCAGAATGACGATTGCCGGCTTGTTCTTCAGAACCCAGGAAACCCTCCTAGCTCCGCCGGCTGTCGTCTCGCCGCTGACTCCCGCATTCACGACTCGATAGCCATAGCCTGCTGCGTCCAACTTCCGTTGCAGGCGCGCGGGATAGGATTGATCGGGTGACACACCCAAGCCTGCCGTCAGGCTATCGCCGAAGGCGACGATGCTGGGACGTTCGGTGGAGATGGGCCTTGCTCCTACGCCATCGTGCAGGGAGCTCGACGACTGGGACGGGGCAGCAGATGCACTGCCTCGGTCATACCCGCAGAAGAGAAGTAAGGTGAAGATGAAAAATAGTTTTGTGAGAATCCATGGGCAGCGCATCGTCATCCAGTATAATATAACCTTGGGGGCAGGCGCCCTTCTTCTTGGCGCCTGCCCCCGTCGGAAGAAAACCTGACAGCAACGGGACAGGCACCGCCCAGCCGGCGGAGCCAGTCCCCTGGCGGCCAATATTTATGGTAGCCTGACCGGCAATATGATTTCTCTCTCTCATCTGACAATGCGCTTGGCCGGAGGCGGCCATCAGGTCACGATCCTCGACGATGTCACGCTGGAGATTCCGGATAAACAGCGCGTGGCGATCGTCGGCCCGTCCGGAAGCGGAAAATCCACCTTGCTAGGCCTCATCGCGGGACTGGATCGGCCGACGTCCGGCTCTATCACGTTGAACGGCGTAGAAATCTCGGCGATGCGTGAGAGTGCCTTGGCGCGCTTTCGTCGCGATCACATCGGCTACATCTTTCAATCCTTCCATCTGATTCCCACCCTGACCGCTCTGGAGAATGTTCTGGTGCCATTGGAGTTGGCAGGGATGAGCACGGCGCAGGCTCGCGCGACGGAGCTGTTGCAGACCGTCGGCCTGGGAGATCGACTGCATCATTATCCCGTCCAACTGTCGGGGGGCGAGCAGCAGCGGGTGGCGGTGGCCAGAGCATTCTCCTGCCACCCGCCGATTCTGCTGGCCGACGAGCCGACCGGGAACTTGGATTCGACCACGGGCCAGCAAGTGATGCTGCTGCTCCATTCTCTCCACCGCGATTTCGGCGCCACCTTAGTCCTCGTCACGCATGATCGCTCCATGGCCTCCTCGATGGAGCGCGTGATTGCCTTGCGCGACGGTCGCATCGAATCCGATACCCTCACCAACTCAGCCCATCGGGTCACAGAGTCATCCCAGTGACCACCTTCATCCTGAAGATGGCTTGGCGTGAAACGAGGGGAGCCTGGCGGCACTTTCTCTATTTCTTCGCCTGTATCGCGATCGGCGTCGGAGCCTTGGTCGGGGTGTCGCTGTTCGGCGCGAATATGGAGCAGGCCGTCACCAGAGAAGCGCGTGGACTATTAGGCGGCGATCTCGAAATTCGTCTGACTCGCCCCCCGAGTCTCCCGGGACAGGCAGTGCTGAACTCGCTGAGTGAACGGGACATGGTCTTGACCCATGTGAGCGAGCTTGTCGCCATGGCCGCGCGCGCGAACTTTGCGCCAACTGCGATCCAGTCGACCCAGATCGTTGAACTGAAAGCGGTCGAGTCGGCCTATCCCCTGTACGGAACGATTAGGCTTGAGCCGGCCCAATCGCTTGATGTTCTGCTTCACCCTGATAACCAACGCTGCGGCGGACGCGCCTGTTTTGGCGCGGTAGTGCAGGAGTCTCTGCTGATTCGGATGGGCCTCTCGGTCGGGGATCGTCTGAAGATCGGGCAGGCGATGTTCCTGATCACCGGCCTCGTGCGAACCGAGCCGGATCGAATGGCCAATGCCTTTTCCTTGGGCCCACGGGTGATGGTGACGCAGGAAGGATTACGGGCGGCGGATCTGATTAAACCAGGGAGCCGTGTGCGGGAACGGTATCTGGTCAAGATCGCTGCCGATATACCGCTGGAGCCCCTGCGCGCAGAGCTGCGAGACAGGCTGGAATCAGAGTCGGCTCGCGTAAGCAGCTATCGCACCTCCCAGTCACAGTTGAGACAATTCCTTGAGCAGCTCTCCCGCTACCTCGGACTGATCGGCCTCACCGCGCTGTTCATCGGTGGCCTGGGGGTCGGAACTTCGATTCATGCATTCTTGCGCGACAAGTTACGGACGATCGCGATCTTGAAAGCGGTCGGCGCCGATTCGGCGACGGTCGTTTCGACCTATGTGGTGCAAGCGATATTTCTGGGATGTATCGGGAGCTTTTCCGGAATCTTGTTGGGAATTGCGCTTCAAAAAGGATTGCCTCCCCTTGCTGCTGCTCTCTTTGCATCAGACATTCTCGATCAATTAGGCGTCTCCTCGGAATTGTCGTGGTACTCGGTCTGGCCCCTACTGAAAGGAGCCGCGCTGGGACTATTGTCGACGCTGCTGTTTACCCTCTGGCCCCTGTTGAAGATTCGAGAGGTTCACCCAGGCGCGATTTTTCGGCGCGATGCGGAGCAGGCGGCGGTCGGGCAAGAGACCTCTCCGTCACGATGGTGGGTAAAATGGGGGCTAACCGATCCCTGGAATGTCGGCACGGCTGGAGGGATCATCCTCGGACTCTGCGCTCTCTCGGTGTGGCAAGCAGGCTCCTGGTCGATCGGCTTCTTGTTTATCGGGGCGATGTCTCTCGCTATCACGGTCCTCTTTGTCTGTGCGCGGGTGTTTGTGCGAGGGCTGGCCTGGGCGCCGTTGCCTCGCGTCTTGGGCCTTCGCTATGCCCTGGGTAATGTCGTACGGCCGGGAAGTCAGGCGACCGGGATCATGGTCGCCATCGGTATCGGTGTCATGGCGATTGTCACTGTGTCGCTGGTGGAACAGACGTTGCTCCAACAGATACAGGAGAACCGGCCAGCGGATGCCCCGACGTTTTTCTTTATCGACATCCAGCCGGATCAAGCAAAGAAATTCGTCTCGTTGGTCGAGCAACAGACTGGCCAAACACGTCCGGAGCTCATGCCACTGGTACGCTCGCGACTCCATTCGATTAACGGACAGGTCATCACAGCAGAAGAAGGAGCGGAAAAGAGCGACAAGCGCGCGGAAGGAAAGGAGGGACGTGGGAAACAGTGGTATTTCACCCGTGAATATGTCCTGACCTTTCTCGACAAGCTGCCGAAAGACAATACGTTGGTCAAGGGGGAATGGTGGAAACCCGGGCAGGTCTTCTCGACCCCGCAGGTATCAGTAGAGGAAGATGCTGCCACGCATTTAGGCCTCACGGTCGGCTCAACCGTGGAGTTCGATATTCAGGGGGCTACAGTGTCGGCAGAGGTGAGCAGTATCCGCAAAGTCGAATGGGGAAATTTCTCGACGAATTTCTACATGATCTTGTCCCCGGGCTCAATGGAAGGGGCGCCCTTCACCTATGTGGCCACAGTGCGGGTCTCGCCACAGGATGAGCTGCCGTTGCAGCAGGCAGTCGTCGCGTCGCTCCCGAACATCAGCGCGATCCATATCGGCGATGTGCTCGATGGTTTTGCGCGGGTGCTCGATCGTCTCTCGCTGGCAATCAGGGCGGTGGCGCTCTTTTGTGTTGTGGCCGGCGGGTTGGTCATGGCCGCGGCGCTCGCAGCGACACGCTACCGGCGTCTCTACGAATCGGTGATCCTGAAAGCGCTCGGCGCGACCCGCAGCCTGATTGCGTGCGCCTTTGCCATGGAGTATGTCCTGCTGGGCGCCGTCGCCGGGCTGATCGGACTGACCCTCGGAACTGTCTTGTCATGGATCCTGGTGCGGTATCTATTCGACCTTCCCTGGTCCATTCACCCAGGGGTACTCGGTATTGGCCTCCTCCTCACGATGTTGCTGACGCTGATCGTAGGATTTGCCAGCACCTAC
>CAMDRK010000109.1 GCA_945906715.1 Nitrospira lenta | reverse complement strand
GTACCTGGTTTCATGAGTATGCAACGGACACCTATTTCGCTGCACCAGACAATATTGCCAGGTTGGGGTTTGCCGTAGCGGGAACCATCGGACAGGGCGCACCGTCCGTCCCTGATCTGACCAGCGAGGAACGAGACCTTGCTCAGCGCATCGCTGATGCGTTGGGCCAGGCGCAGCGCCCGCTGATCATTGCCGGTACGGGAAGTGGTTCTCGTGCGACGATTGAAGCGGCGGCCAATGTTGCGTGGGCCTTGCATCATCAAGGAAAACAGCCCCGGCTCAGCTTTGTCATCCCGGAATGCAATAGCGCAGGTCTCGCGTTGCTCGGTGGCGGAAGCTTGAATGAGGCGTTCGACTCGATCAGTCAGGGACAGGCTGATACCGTGATCGTACTGGAGAATGACTTATACCGACGCGCGGAGCAGGCAAAAGTCGATACCTTCCTTGATACCGCACAAACCGTGATTGTGCTCGATTCTCTCGAGCATCGCACGGCCGCGCGTGCCGACGTGGTTCTCCCGGCAGCCACAGGTCCGGAATCCGATGGCACACTCGTGAATCAGGAAGGGCGAGCACAGCGGTTCTACCAAGTGTTCGTACCGGACGGTGACGTCAGGGAGAGTTGGCGATGGTTGAGCGATCTCGCCCGTGCAAGATCGCAGGAGGCAGATGGTGTGTCCGGAGTGGCGACCTGGCGGAACTTCGACGATGCAGTCTCCGCCACGGCAGCGGCTGCTCCCGAGCTGGCACATATCGGAGAAGTCGCACCCTCTGCGGGCTTTCGTCTGCTTGGTCAAAAAGTCCCCAGACAGTCTGAGCGATATAGTGGGCGCACGTCACTGACCTCTCATCTGACTATGCACGAACCGCCTCCCCCTGCCGACCCAGACTCGCCGCTGGGATTCACGATGGAGGGATATCGAGGGCCGCTTCCCTCACCGCTGATTTCCCAATTCTGGGCTCCCGGCTGGAATTCCATCCAGGCTGTGAATACATATCAGGACGAAGTTGGCGGACCGTTACGTGACGAAATGCCTGGAGTACGGCTCATTGAGCCAGTCGGAACAAAGGCGCACCAGTGGTTCACCGCCATACCACATGCTTTTCAGCCAACCTCACATCAATGGTTGCTCCTCCCACTGCCCGCAGTGTTTGGAGGAGAAGAACTCAGTAATCAGTCTCCAGCAATTGTGGAACGATTTTCCAAACCATTCTTGTCCTTGCACCCATCAGATGGCGCGCGACTCAACCTTGAGGACCACATCACCATTGACCTGGTCTGTCAAGGCACGACCTACCGCCTTGCCGTGCACCTTGAGCCTTCTACCCCGGTGGGCACAGCAGGCATCTCGCTCGTGCCTGAGCTATCCGGTGTGAGAGTGCCGGCCTGGATCGACCTGTTCGAGGCCATCCAGACTGAACGAACGCGGAGGGTTGCGTGACCGATTGGAGCCACACCGCATTGACGATTGGAGTCATCCTTGGTGGTGCACTGACGCTGGCCGGGCTCTTGATCTGGGTTGAACGTCGCCTACTGGGAATCTGGCAGGAACGATTAGGCCCCAACCGCCTTGGGCCTGGCGGTTGCCTGCAATCACTCGCGGATATGATCAAGATCTTTACAAAAGAAGACTGGATTCCGCCCTTTGCAGATAAGCCGGTATTCGTCATCGCACCGGCCATCGTCGTGATCACCGCACTCATGTCGTTCGCCGTCATACCGATTGCTCCCAGCTTCGTCGTCTCTGACCTCAACTTGGGCGTTATGTTTTTTTTGGCCATGTCGAGCCTGGCAGCCTACAGTGTCATCATCGGAGGCTGGGCATCCAACAGCAAATTCGCGTTTCTCGGCAGTCTTCGGGCCATCGCACAGCTCTTGAGTTATGAGGTCTTCATGGGGCTGTCGTTGATGGGAGCGGTCCTGTTGGCCGGGTCGTTTAACTTGAGTGACATTGTGGACGCACAGCGGCATCAATGGTTCGTGGTCCCTCAATTCTTTGGGTTTCTCGGTTTCTTTATGGCTGGACTGGCCGAAGCGCATCGCACACCGTTCGATATGCCTGAGGCGGAAGCAGAGCTCGTCGCCGGCTACCAATCGGAGTACAGCGGGATGAAATTCGGAATGTTTTTTGTCGGTGAATACCTCAGCATCCTCCTACTCTCAGCGATGACCGTGATCCTATTCTTTGGGGGCTGGCACGGACCCTGGTTGCCGCCGGTGGTGTGGTTTGTCCTGAAGATGTCCGGCTTCATCGTCCTGATCATCCTCATTCGGGCGACCTGGCCACGATTCCGTTTTGATCAGTTGCTGTCATTCGGTTGGAAGGTCGTGATGCCGCTTGCGCTGATCAATCTTCTGGTGACTGGCGGTGTGGTTCTCTGGAAGGCAGGATGACAAAGGATCACCGTAGAGCCCTGAGCATATCTGTAAGGCAGCCTCACGTATGATGAACATTTGGCTCTATGCCCGTAATCTCATCATCGGGTTATGGATCGTCTTCAAACGGACCTTTACGAAACCGGTCACGGTTCAGTATCCGGAAGAACGACCCTATCTGCCTCCACGCTGGCGTGGACGCATCGTCCTGACCAGAGATCCCGATGGAGAAGAGCGGTGCGTGGCCTGCTACCTCTGCGCAGCAGCTTGTCCAGTTGATTGCATCGCGCTCCAGGCCACTGAGGACCCGATGGCCCAGGATCGTCGTTATCCTGAATTCTTCCGGATCAATTTTTCGCGCTGCATCTATTGTGGGATGTGCGAGGAGGCCTGTCCGACCAATGCCATCCAACTCATCCCGGATTTTGAGCAGAGTGAATATGCACGCCGGAACCTGGTCTACGAGAAGGAAGACCTCCTTATCAGCGGGACCGGCAAGTATCCCGGCTATAACTTTTATCGGGTGGCCGGCGTGAAGACTCGCGACAAAGATAAGGGACAGGGCGAAAACGAACTTCCGCCGGTGGATGTGAGGAGTTTGATGCCATGAAACAGGGTGGAGTGCTTGGCGCTGGAGCACCATCCTCCACACGTTTCAGGAATCAACACCGAATAGGGATGTGAGACCATGGAAACCCTTTTTTACATCGCGGCAGCCGTCACCGTCCTGGCGACGCTGCGTGTCATCACGCATGTGCATGCTGTCCATGCGCTGCTTTACCTAGTCGTCGCGTTGATCGCGCTGGCGCTCATTTTCTATTTGCTCGGTGCTCAGTTTGCCGCGGCGCTCGAAATCATCATTTACGGCGGTGCCATTATGGTGCTCTTCATCTTTGTCGTGATGCTCCTGGGTCCGCTCGCCGTTGAGCAAGAACGGACGTGGCTCACACCGGGCACATGGGTGGGACCAGGTATTCTGGCCCTGGTGCTACTGGGTGAGGTGGGATACCTCATTGCAGTCGGAGACCATCTGCCGGTTACTGTGTCAGAAGCGAGACAGAAGGGGGTCTCCATCGCCCTCTACGGACCCTATATCATTGGGGTGGAACTCGCGTCGATGCTGTTGCTGCCGGGGCTGATCGGCGCCTATCACTTGGGGCGTCGTGTATCGAAGGAGTCTCGGTGATGTTGAGCACGCCTGCGCTGGTGTTGGCCATGATGCTGTTTAGCCTCGGTTTGGTCGGTCTCTTGAGTCGACGGAACATTCTCTACATGCTGTTGTCGCTTGAAATCATGTTGAATGCCGCAAGTCTCGCATTCATTGCAGGGGGAGCTCGTTGGGGGCAAGTCGATGGTGAGATCATGTTCTTATTCATTCTCACCTTGGCGGCGGCTGAAGTCTCCGTGGCACTGGGTATCGTGCTGCAGCTGTCATACCGATTTCATACACTGGACGTGGATGCATTCAGCGAGATGAAAGGGTAATGAAGACATGGTGCCGAGACGTCTTCTCGCATCAGACGCTTGCTGGGAACTGATAATGAACATGTATTTGAGAGAGACGAGATGATCAGCTTACTTTGGCTTATCCCAGCACTTCCGCTCGCAGGCTTTCTGGTGTTGGCCCTCTTCGGAGGGCGGTTCACCAGGCAACAGGTCGCGTGGGTCGGTTGTGGTTCGGTCGGCACGGCGGCCTTCACCACTGCGCTTGTCGGCTGGGAGTTTTTTCAAGGCTTTCCCGATCATGAGTCCTACCATCAAACACTGTGGAATTGGATCGACACCTCTGGACTGACCGTTGGAGTCTCCTGGTACCTGGATGCCCTGTCACTCCTGATGGTAGCGGTGATCACTGGCATCGGCTTTTTGATCCATCTGTACTCGGCCGAATACATGGCCGGCGATGAGGGATACGCGAGGTTTTTTGCCTATATGAATCTGTTCGTCGCCGCCATGCTGACGCTGGTGTTGGCAGATAATCTGCTCTTGCTCTACCTGGGCTGGGAAGGTGTGGGACTGTGCAGCTACCTGTTGATCGGGTTTTGGTATCGCGAACCAGAATACGGCACCGCTGCACAGAAGGCGTTTATCGTCACTCGCATCGGAGACACAGCGTTTGCCATTGGGCTATTCATCCTCTTTACGCAACTCAAGAGCCTGTCCATTCAACAGGTCCAGAGCCTTGCGACAGAGGCATGGCCGGTGGGTTCAAACCTTGCCACGATCGTGGCGGTACTCTTCTTGATCGGGGCGGTCGGGAAGTCGGCGCAATTGCCCCTCCAAGTCTGGTTGCCGGACGCGATGGCTGGTCCCACTCCCGTCAGCGCGCTGATCCATGCGGCGACGATGGTGACGGCAGGGGTCTACCTCATCGCTCGCATGCATCACCTGTTTGCGCTGGCGCCACTGGTGCAAGAGGTCATCGCGGTGATCGGCCTCGCGACGTTGCTGCTTGCAGCGACCAGTGCATTGGTTCAACAGGACATTAAGCGGGTGCTGGCGTACTCGACAATGAGCCAGATCGGCTATATGTTTCTTGCGCTCGGCGTCGGAGCCTGGTCTGCCGCACTCTTTCATTTTCTGACCCATTCGTGCTTTAAAGCCTTGCTCTTCCTTGCGGCTGGATCGGTCATCAAAAGCCTCCACCATGAGCAGAACATTTTTTGGATGGGCGGGCTCCGGCGGCATCTGCCTTGGACCTTCTGGACATTCCTCATCGGAGCCGCCGCGATGTCCGGCATCCCCCTCATCACCTCCGGGTTTTACAGCAAAGACTGGATCTTGTGGTCGGTGTGGTCTTCACCCTTAAGCCACCGGTGGATCTGGTACGGTGCACTCCTCGGGGCCATGCTGACTGGCCTCTACAGTTTCCGGCTGATCTTTCGAGTCTTTTTCGGAGAAGTCCGCACGCAGCCGACCGGCGAACCGGGTCTTGCCATGCGTGTTCCTCTGGTGGTGCTGGCGTTCTTGGCGCTCACCGTCGGCTTTCTCGAGATGCCCCACACACTTGGGAATGTGACTTTGTTTAGCCAGTACCTGTCGCATGCGCTCCCAACGATGGAACTCCTTCCTGGGATGGATGAATCGAGTGAAACCCGTGAACAGCTCGCTGTAACCGTCTCAGCACTCCTGGGGATTGGCCTGGCTGCTATCCTGTTTCTGCCAGGTTCTAACTTCTCTAGGCGAGGGGCAGATTTATCTACGGGTCGTCCCTTGGTGACACTGTTGCAAAGTGGGTGGGGGTTCGATCGACTGTATGATCGAGCGTGTGTACGGCCTTGGTTCCTGCTGACCCGGAACCCGGGTGAACTCCTTGACCGCGGGTACGAATGGCTGACTGTTGGCGCCGAATCCTGCCATAGATGGATGAGTCATACCCAGACGGGACATGTCCGTTGGTATGCCGCTACCGTTGTTGTCGGAACGCTGGTGTTACTTGGTCTGTTTGCGATGTAAATTATATGATCCTCTGGCTGCTCATACTCATTCCAATTCTCGCGGCTCCTCTTGCATGGATGGGACAGCAGTGGTCTCGCAACGCTCCTCGCTGGATTGCCATAGGAACGTTATCTGTTGATTGTCTTTTGACCCTTCTGCTTTTGAGCCAAGACCACTCGGTTCAGACTTCAGGTCACGGTTCCTGGCTCGTAGAAAGTCACAGCAGTTGGATTCCTCGCTGGGGCATTAGTCTGCATCTTGGCCTCGATGGTCTCAGCGTGATACTCATCCTCTTGACGGCCTTCATCGGTCTCATCGCAATTGTCGCCTCCTGGACAGAAATCCAGAGTCGCGTCGGATTTTTCCACTGTAACGTCCTGCTGGCCTTGGGTGGCGTCATCGGGGTGTTTTTGGCCATCGATCTGTTCCTGTTTTTCTTCTTTTGGGAGCTCATGTTGGTCCCCATGTATCTCCTGATTGCCATCTGGGGGCACGCGCATCGCCGGTCCGCCTCGTTCAAATTCTTCTTGTTCACGCAGGCCGGGAGCTTGCTGCTGCTTGTCGCGATCATCGCCCTGGCACTCCTTCATCAGCATACGACGGGACGACCCAGTTTCGACTATGCCGATCTGATGGAACTGACCGTGACTCATGGGATGGCCTGGTGGCTGATGTTGGCATTTCTCATCGGGTTCGTGGTGAAACTAGGGGCTCCACCCTTTCATTCGTGGTTGCCAGACACCTACACAGAGGCTCCAACCGGTGCGAGTATCATCCTCGCAGGAATCTTAGCGAAAACCGGTGCCTATGGGTTACTACGGTTTACGATTCCGTTATTTCCCGGCGTGATGAGTGAGTTCGCACCCATCGTTATGGGGTTTGGCGCAGTCGGCATTCTCTACGGCGCGGTATTGGCATGTTGCCAAACGGATATCAAACGATTGGTGGCGTACAGCAGCATCAGCCACATGGGGTTCTTCCTCCTCGGTGCCTTCGCCGGAACGGAGTTGGCGCTGCAAGGAGCGGTGATGCAGCTGGTGGCGCACGGGCTGAGCATCGGCGCCCTCTTCATGATGGCAGGGGCGCTTCAGGAGCGTTTCCAGACGAGAGACATGCGACA
Organism: Nitrospira lenta; assembly: GCA_945906715.1. Taxonomy (GTDB): domain Bacteria; phylum Nitrospirota; class Nitrospiria; order Nitrospirales; family Nitrospiraceae; genus Palsa-1315. The sequence continues at coordinate 1,118 of CAMDRK010000109.1, read as the reverse complement.
GATGGGAGGACTGTGGGGGATGACCCCACGTCTCGCAACGATGGCGCTCTTCTTTGCCTGCGCCTCACTGGGGTTGCCAGGCTTGGCCAATTTCATCGGTGAATTTCTCGTTCTGTTCGGGTCTTATTCTGCCCAACCGGTCCTAACCATTCTGGCATCACTTGGCATGGTGATGGCGGCCATCTATTCCCTGGGTATGATGCAACGCACATTCTTTGGTCAGCAACGGGAAATCCGTATCGCTTCGGACTTGTCGAATGCCGCGTTTGGGACATTGCTGCTCATCGCAGTCCTGCAGATCTGGCTTGGTCTCTATCCGAAGACGGTATTGATCACCACAAAGCCCGTTATGAACATGCTCGTCCAGCCGGTCGTGGCGTCACCCAATCTGACTCATCAGCCATCAGAGTCGGTATCGTTCTCAACCATCTTCACCTCACAGGTGAGCGCCCCATGATACTCGAAGATTTCGTCGCCCTTTCACCTATTCTGAATCTCGGGGCCTTCTCCCTCGTGACCATGCTCGCGATTGCGTTCAGACGACACCATGCAAGGATCGCCGTCTTCGCATTCATGTCATGTCTTCTCACGCTGGCGACGCTGCCCTGGGCGGCAACGGCGACACCGCGAGCCGTCACCACGTTGTTGGTCGTGGATGGACATGCCTTGTTGTACATGGGACTCGTGTTGAGTGCGACGATGGTCGTCATTGCCCTGTCGTATCGGTATTTGACGGTTCAGTTTCATGAGCTGGAAGGCGTGGAGGAATATTACCTGCTCCTCTTGCTGGCCACGTTCGGAGGCTTGGTTCTGACTGCGGCGGTACACTTCGTGTCTTTTTTTCTTGGACTCGAACTACTCGGCCTATCCCTCTGTAGTTTGATCGGCTATTTACGAACGCGACGGCACCCACTCGAAGCTGCGGTGAAATACCTCCTGCTCTCCATCACCGCGTCAGCGTTCCTCCTGTTCGGTATGGCGCTCCTGTATTTTGAAAGCGGCTCCATGACGTTTCGTGGGGTGGGCGCGATTGTGAAACAGGCGCAGGCCGTTCCAGGACTGTGGCTGGGTGGATTTATCCTCGTCCTGGTCGGCATTGCCCTGAAACTCGGGCTGGC
>CAMDRK010000108.1 GCA_945906715.1 Nitrospira lenta | reverse complement strand
CCGCAGTGGCTATGCCAGAATCCCTTGGTGGCGTTATAGGGATCTTCTTCTTCATCCGTCTTGGCATGATGCCTGATATGGTCGCTGCCCCACTTGAGGGCAGAGTTTTGCAGCGCCCACCCTCCAGCGACCAGGATACAGGCCTTGACCCAGTTTGGGCATTCGAAGCTCTGATGCGATATCAGCCGATGATAGCCGACGGTGATCCCCATGCCTGTGACGATGTACATGGCCAAGAACAGTCCCCAATCGAAGAGGCTGAATCCATAGTAATAGCCATAGAGGGGGAGACCGATTGTGTTGGCAACGACAATAGCGCAGAACAGCGCAAAGTTGAGCGCAGAAAACGGGGCTGTTGCAGGTGTGGCGTCAGTAGTTGTCGCGAGCATTACCTCTCCTTCGCGCACAGAGATTTTTCACGTCATGAAGCCGAGCTATGGGAAGGGTACACGAGGCGTACTGCAGCATACCGAACTCTCAAGAATGTTTCAAGTAAATGCTCGCGGTGTATACTGACGGTGCTTCCGCCTCTCCCTAAACAGTGAGGTATCGATGCCAGACGCTTCTTCCCCCCTCGAATCTCTCGTATCCCGTATCGGCGAACAGCTCGCCCGTCTCTCTGCCGGTCGAACTCCAACTCTCTTTGAGGGTGGCTGGTGGTCGCGCCAGGCGCTCAATCTGGCCATGCATGACAATCTATTCAAGGCGCAGTTGTTTCGATTTATCGATGTGCTGCCCTCGATCACAGACGATGAGCAGGTCGTTGCCTTAGCTCGGGAGTACTTGGGAGACGGAGAGACCGCGCTCTTCGGCACGCATTGGGGACTCAAGGCCCTTTCCGCCACCAGCGTGGGAGCTCGGCTCAGCGGCAAGGCGATCAGAATCCAGGTCGAACATATGGCGCGTACCTTTATCGCTGGAGCGACGGTTGCCGAGGCAGCTCCACGGTTGACCGATCTGTGGCAACAGGGACGGGCCTGGTCGGTCGACTTGTTGGGCGAAGCGACCATCAGCGATCGGGAGGCTGATCGGTACCGTGACCGCTGTGTGGACGCTCTCACGCTGCTCGCGCGAGAGGCGGTATCTTGGCCATCCCAATCGCTCCTAGAACGGGACCATCTCGGACCGATACCGAGAGTTCAGCTCTCCGTGAAGATTTCCGCCCTCTCTCCTCATCTCGACCCGATCGATCCGGAAGGAAGCTACCATTCGGTGGCGGCGAGGCTCCGACCTATCCTCGATCTGGCGATGCGCCTCCCGGCGTCGTTGATCTTTGACATGGAACAAGCCGAGACAAAGTCCTTATTGGTGAAGATCTTCACCAGGCTCTTCGCAGAACCTGCTTACAAGGACTATCCCTATGCAGGGCTTGCATTGCAGGCCTACCATCGGGAGACCGCACAAGATATCGAAGGACTCCTGGCCTGGGTACGCTGGCGTGGGGCGCCCATCTCAATCAGATTGGTGAAAGGGGCCTACTGGGATTCGGACACGATCCGCTACCGGCAACGAGGCTGGCCAATTCCTCTTTTTGAACATAAAGCGGAGACGGATGCCAGCTATGAATCGCTCACGCATCTCATGTTGTCCCAGTCATCTCTCATTCGACCGGCCTTCGGCACGCACAATCTCCGTACGCTAGCTTACATCGAGGCGGTCGCGGAATCACTCAGGCTCCCTCCAGAGACCTGGGAATATCAGATGATCTTCGGTATGGCCGAGCCTTTTCAGCATGCGGTCATGCAGTACGGCCGACGATTACGGCTCTATACTCCGGTGGGCGATCTGCTTCCTGGTATGGCCTATCTTGTACGGCGATTGCTGGAAAACACGTCGAATGAATCGTTCCTGCGCAAAGAGTACGTAGAATCTCAATCGTTGAGCACGTTGTTGGCTCCGCCGGTTTTAGAAAGACTGACCCACAAGCAGCCCCCCCTCCCTCAACCGACCAGTACGCAGGATTTTCGAAATGAACCGCAACAGGACTTTTCTCTGGCCGGCAATCGCGTGGCGATGCAGCAGGCTCTGGAAACCGTGCGGTCGCAGTTGGGCCGAGAGTGGAAGTCCTCGAGCGGGAAGCAGGGCCTCACGGGGCCTCTTATCGAGTCTCGCAATCCCGCACGTCCGGATGAAGTCGTAGGCCGGTTGTTCAGTGCGAGTTTGATGGATGTCGAACAGGCGGTGCGCCGGGCAGTTCAGGCACGTGAGTCCTGGCGTGATACGCCAGCGGAAGGACGAGTGGACATCATGCGCGCCGCTGCTTCAATCATGCGGGCCAGACGCAATGAGTTGGCGGCATGGGAGATATACGAATGTGGAAAGCCTTGGCGGGAAGCGGATGCGGACATCGCGGAGGCCATCGATTTTCTGGAATTTTATGCGGCAGACTGGCGCAGGCTCGCTCCCCCAAAACGGTTAGGACAGGAGCCCGGAGAACTGAACCAGCGTCTCTATAGCCCTCGTGGGGTGACGGCCGTCATTGCTCCGTGGAATTTTCCCCTGGCGATTCCCACCGGCATGGTGTCGGCGGCGCTGGTGACCGGAAATCCCGTGATCTTCAAACCCTCAGACCGCTCGCCAATGATGGGGTACTGGCTCACGGAGATCTTGCAGGAGGCTGGTGTGCCGAGAGAGGTTCTCTGTTGTCTGCCGGGAGGAGCTGACATTGGACAGGCACTGGCACAGCATCTGGACATTGCCACGATTGCCTTTACCGGCTCGAAGGACGTGGGACTGAGCATTATGAAAGATACCGGTACTCTGAGGCCGGGGCAACAGATGGTCAAACGAGTGTTGGCAGAAATGGGAGGCAAGAATGCGATCATCGTGGATGAAACGGCGGATCTCGATGATGCGATCGCCGGCGTGGTCTCATCCTTCACCGGCTATGCGGGACAGAAGTGTTCCGCCTGCTCACGGGCGATCGTGCATATGTCGATCTACGACAACTTTCTGGAGCGCCTGAAGGAAGCCGTGCTGAGTCTGAAAGCCGGGAATCCGGAACAGCCTGGCACACAAGTTGGGCCGGTGATCGATCGTCGCGCGCAGTCGAAGATTCAGGAGTATATCGAGATTGGGAAGAAGGAAGCCCGCCTGTTGGTAGAAGGGACTGTGACGGGAGCAGGCTGGTATATCGGGCCGACGATCTTCGCGGATGTAGCGCCGACAAATCGAGTGGCCCAAGAGGAGATCTTTGGGCCGATCCTCTCAGTGATGAAGGCCATGTCCTTTCAAGAAGCATTGACGTTGGCCAATTCGACGGCCTACGCTCTCACCGGTGGGGTCTATTCTCGAAGCCCGACCAATCTGGAACTGGCACGACATCAGTTCGACGTCGGAAATCTCTATCTGAACCGTCCGATCACCGGCGCATTAGTGGGCCGCCAGCCGTTTGGGGGCCATCGGCTGTCGGGTGTCGGGGCGAAAGCCGGAGGTGAAGAGTACCTGATGCAGTTTGTCGATACCCGCATTGTCAGCGAGCAGACCCTCCGGCGAGGTTTCGCTCCGCCCGAGTGAGGCCTTTGACGGCTTGATCTCGTACGATTCCAGTTCTTCCATAATATCCGTCACCACGCCCCGGTCTTCCAGCGGAGACAGTTCCTGCCGCTCGACATATTTCACCAAGCCGACGCCCTTTACAAACCACGCGGTCATCACATCGGTTCCTTGGATCGTCTTCTTCTCGCCGGAGAGATAAATGTGCATGCGCATACGCGCTTCCACTTTCACGGCATCCTTGAACGTGCCTGCCGGCACGGTCACTGATTCCTGTCCCAACACTGATGCATCACCCTGCGCATCGGCCTTTTCATTGATGCCGTCCCGATTCAGATCGTTCCCGAAGTCCAGATCCTTACGGTTGAATTGCGGGAAGGACGATGAGACCTTCAACGGGAAGCGTACGATCTGATAGGGTACGAGCTGTTTCTCAAAGGGCGTGCCCGGCTCTGAACCGTAATAGACAATGCCGACGCTATCGCGCCGGTAGAAACTGTCCATTGTGCCATGGTTGCCTGGATTGGTATCGTGAAACACGGTCACCGTCATGCCCTTGATGTTTTTTGTGCCGGTGACCGAAGACACGTTGGAGAAGAATTTACGTTCAACCGTTTGCAGCGGCCCTTCGGTAATTTGCCCCCGATAGTGCCATTCGTTTCCAGTCTGATCGGGGAAGTAGTCGGCTGACTGGACAATGATACCAGCCTCTTCCGATGCAAACGATGTGGACCAGGCGGCGCCGGCAAGTAGCAGCACTGTTCCCAACATGAAGGCCCTTCGATATCCTGGCTTCTTCAGCGGCATGCGCGAGATCCTCCACTGGTTAGAAGTGAGGACCGTACCATAGCAATCCTGGAGGCGGCAAGGGATGGAGCAGGCTTGCCTTTCATTGGTCTTTCTGGTTTGTATGGTCTATCTGGTTTATTTGGTTAATCCCTTCAACCAAATAAACCAGACAAACCAAATGTACCAAACAAACCCGCTAGACCAAATGAACCAGAGACAAGCAGTCCTCGTGACCGGTGCGTCAGGAGGGATTGGCCGAGCGATCAGCCTCGCCTTTGCAGCGGACGGCTGGTCTGTTGGGGTTCATTATCACCGAAACAAGACAGCAGCCGAAGGCACACTCAGGCAAGTAGTGGCTTCCGGTGGAACTGGGACGCTCTACGAAGCCGATATTCGCGAGTCTCATGAGGTGCAACAGATGGTGGAAGCCTCCTGCCGCCTGATACCTGCGCCGTCTGTGTTTGTCTGCAATGCCGGAATCGGAGGGAGCCATCTCCTGCTTCGACAACGCCAAGAAGATTGGGCCGAGGTCATAGGCACGAATCTGACTGGAACATTTCACTGCCTTCGCGCCATGGCCCCTCCCCTCCTTGCTCGTGGCGGTGGGTCGATTGTCGTGATTGGGTCGTATGCGGGATTCCACGGGATGATTGGACAGGCAGCCTACGCAGCCTCAAAAGCCGGTCTTATCGGTCTGGTACAGACCGCAGCCAACGAATGGGGAGCAGGCAATGTTCGTGTGAATCTCCTCTTACCAGGCTGGCAGGCTACTGGACTATCGGAAGGGGCCATGCCGGAAGGCGACACTTGGAACGACCATGTGTTAGGCCGGCCACCCTCGCGAGAGGAAGTGGCCAAGACTGTCTTCTATCTGGCGCAACTTAATGGTGTGTCGGGGCAGGTGTGGAACTGTGACAGCCGGAACCTTTAGCAGGATGTCCCAAAAACCCGCCAGCAGTCTTGTTCATTTGGTCTATTTGGTTTGCCTGGTTTATTTGGTTGCATGAAATTAACCAGAGAGACGAGACAGACCAAATAACCAGACAGACGGGGCTCGACTTGGCGTGCCACAATAGTTTTTCCACGGTCCATTTTTGAATCAACTCTTATGCGACGCCCCAAACAACTAGCTACCGATTCCAGCTCACGAGGGGTTTTTATTACTGCGACCGATACGGGGGTTGGGAAAACGCTCGTGACTTCTGCGCTCGTGCGGTGCCTGACTCAACGGGGGATCGATGTCGGCGTCATGAAGCCGATTGAGACGGGGGTCTTGCGATCGGCTACGGCGCGGTCTGATGGAGCACGGTTGCGGAGAGCGGCTGGAAACCATGATCCGATGGCCGAAGTCTGTCCCTATGTCTTTCGACTTCCAGCGGCGCCGCTCTCTGCTGCACGAGCGGAAGGAACGACCGTGCGTATCGCCACCATTATACGGGCCTTCCATGCCCTGCGTCAGAAATATGCATTTATGGCGGTAGAAGGAGTCGGGGGTGTCTATGCGCCGCTGACCTCATCGCTCAACGTCGTAGACCTCATCTATCAGTTGAAATTGCCAGCGATCGTGGTCGGACATTCTGGCTTAGGAGGAATCAATCACGCCCTACTGACACTCCAGGCTCTACGCCAACGAAAGATTCCCATCTTGGCGCTGGTGTTGAATCAGCGTCGTCCAGTGCGTACGAAAACCGCTCGTTTGCAGGAACAATCGACGGTCACCCTGCTTCGACAGCTCTCACAGGTTCCTGTGGTGGGGCCCATCCCCTATCGCCCACGAGTAAATCAAGAGTGGGAAAAAGATCTGGTCCGTCTTGCGAGAACCGTTCCGATCACAACGCTGGCGAGGCTGGTTTTGGCATCTGTGCCAGGAAAGCTTTCACGGCCTGACTGATGTCCGGGGCCTTGAGGATTGCTGAAATAACTGCGACGCCTTTGGCACCGGCGAGCATCACGGCCCCCACCTGGTCGATCTGAATGCCACCGATCGCAAAAACCGGCAACGACGTGAGTCCGGTGATCGCACGTAACCCTTCAAGCCCAACCACCGGATCATGGTCTTGTTTTGAGCCTGGTGTAAAAATAGGACCAAAGCCAAGGTAGTCAGGCTTTCCTGCTGTGGCCTTCCGCACCTGGTCAGGACTGTGCGTGGAAATTCCGATAAGTTTGTCCGGGCCCATGACCTTTCTCGCCAAGTCGAGAGGCAAGTCTCCCTGCCCCAGATGCACGCCATCGGCATCTACGGCCAGAGCCAAGTCACAGCGATCGTTGACGATGAAAAGTACACCTGCTTGAGCCGCAGCTTGCCGGAGCGCCAACGCTTCCACGTAGGCATCCTTCATCGATCTTGTCTTGTTGCGATATTGGAAGAGAAAAACGCCGGCCTCAGCCGCCACCGTCAGCACCTCGATCAAGGGACGCGCAGGGTAGACCGACGGATCGAGAATGATATAGAGGCTTGAGAGGGGGTGAGAACCCACGGCATTCACTTCTTACTACAGGCCACTTTCCAGAGAGTGTGATTGATGCTACGAGGGGCAACCGGTTCCCACTGTAGTTTCTCAGTGGTACTGTACACCACTTTACCGAGTCCCATGTTGCCCGAGAACCACGTATACCCAAGCATACGTGTGCGCTCTTCCGTACAATCGTATTCGTTGAATCGCTTGATTGACAACAGCGAATCGCCCGCCACTGTTTGAACGGTTTTGTAGTCGTATAATTGCCACATCTTTGCCAGATTCTCATTGCGGCGAATAGTCGCTGGATCGACGTACACGGCCAGTCCTGCAGCGTCGTCGCCACTCACCAACACCCACTCTGCATACACGGGGCCACTACTCAGGACTAGAAACGTAATGAACAACCAGATACCCAATAGGAAGGGCTGAGAGCGTTTGAGGAATGAGCCTGTGTTATAGATCACAGAATATGGTCCTGAGACGCGACGGAAAGGGCAAATCGTGAATAGCCTATAGGCTTCGCAAGAGATGTATTTTAGGTGGGCTGAGATCGAAGTTGCAAGCAGCAGAGGATTAAAGACATGATATAGTTTCGAAAACAGAGAGGTATCTCATGAACAGAATGGTCATGATCGTCGCAGTCTTATCGTTCTCAGGGCTTGTACAGACTGCTATCGCGGCTGAGAGTCGCACCACAGGGGAGAGTCAAGGTCTCACCGTAGACGACCTTGGACGAGGCCTGAAGAGCGCGGCCAAGAATGTTGAGAAGGAGATTCCTAAGATGGGGTCTGCGATCGGAAGCGCAATCAAGAAGATTACAGAAAAGGGCCAGGATAAACCCTCATCCCCAAAGCCAGCCAAGTAGAATAAGTAACTCGCCTCTCACGTGACAGCGATCCCATTCCACAGCTTCTGTGGATAAATCTGTGGATGAGCTGCTTGTCAGATGAACAATGGCCGACATTGAGAGACCTCAGAGCAGTTTGCCTAAATAATGAGCAATGTGGCCTGTCCGATGAAGCCCCCATATTTTGTGGCTTGACGGAATGATTTTTTATTTTTCTTAGCACTCAGGTGTTCAGACTGAAGCCTACAAGCCTTCAGCCTATCTACCTGAGTCGTTACGAGAATTCTAGCTGGCAAGGAAACGCTCGATAAACGTCGTGGAGACGTGGCCCTTTTGGAAGTCGGGGTCATTGAGGATACGTTTGTGGAGTGGGATGGTGGTCTTGATGCCTTCGATCACGAATTCATCGAGGGCTCGCCGCATGCGGGCGATGGATTCTTGACGGTCTCGCCCATGGGTAATGACCTTGGCGATCATCGAATCATAGAAGGGGACGACCATCATATTCGATTCCATCGCCGAG
>CAMDRK010000107.1 GCA_945906715.1 Nitrospira lenta | reverse complement strand
CAAGTCTTCGTTTCGACATCCCCCGTCGTGCCTACCGATCCATCCCTGTCGGTAGGACTTCCGGTTTCGCCGCAAGTTACGAACGGTGGAAATTACCTCGACGAACGGGTTGCCTGGCACATGGTCGTCTTTCCTCAACCGTTCGGCCTTCAAGCGGAATATAATATCGGGAGGGGGCCTCAACTGAACGGGGCCAGGACAGCGGTGGAACTCGGCTCCGTGCATGGCGGCTATGTCCAGCTCTTTTACAACTATAAATGCGATACCTATTGCCAGAACATTTTCCCTTATGTGCGCATGCAGGAATATTTCGGAGGGAGCAAGCTTCAGAGTAATGCGCCGAGATCTTCAGTGCGGGAAACAGAGCTGGGAATCGAATATCAGTTCAATCGCGCGCTCGAATTGACCGTTGCCTATTCCTGGACTCAGCGAAGCTCGTCCGACGCCTCCTTCAGTCCTGCCGCTTGCACCGATCCTTTTGCTCTCAATGTCGTATGTACCCAAACCCCCTATCAGCTGCAATCCGGAAACTTGCTTCGTTTCCAACTTCAGTGGAGCTTTTAACCCATGGTTGAAACGGGTTTGTTTGGTTTGTCTTGTCTATTTGGTTGAACAAAACAAACCAGATGAACCAAATAAACCAAACAGACCAATTAGGGGGTTGGTTGGACCAGCGGGCGGGGCGGCAGCTGCTTGTACATAATCGTCAGTTCGCGCTGGACCTGCTGTAAGAGCTTTTCCAAGCCTCCACTTAGTTTTTCCCGCCTGGCAGAAGAGGGCTCAAAGTTCAAGCGGCCGCCTTGCGGGGCCAGCGATTGCATCGGCGTGAATCGGTCGTCCTGTGTTTCGGCCACGCCCATGTCGGGCATATAACGAGTAGGCGACCGGTAGTTCGCTAGGATGAGGTGCAGTTCGTCGCCTTGAATGAACAGGCCGCCCGATGTCACTTCTCGCGTATTGGCTGCTATAGATCGAGTTTGGTAGAAGGTTACGACTTCTTCCGGCGTTGCCTTGCTGAAGGCCATCGCCAACAGCGGCGCTAAAAACGCGATGTCTTTATCGGAAAAGGCCGGATGGATGGGCGGAACAGGATCCCGTTGTAGGATGTCACCACGAACTAGGGCAACCGGCTCTTCGATCCTCACTCCTGCCAGAACCGCAGCAATTTGTTCCGGCCTGAGCGAGACCGGGTGCGAGTGTTCCGTTCCCTTCTTCACCGTACGGTCAAACTCCAACCGGACGTACGCGTCTGGTTGGTCATAGATCGTAATGGTAGTGAATTGTCTTGGGCTACAGGCCCCGATCAGTCCGGCGCAGACGAGGGCAAAAATAACGAGACGAAACTGGTTCATTTGGTCTGTCTAGTCTGTCTTGTCTTTTCGGTCTATCTCGTGAGTTTAGTTGAACGAACCCAACCAGATAGACCAGACAGACATGATAGACCGGATAGACATGGCTAGTCAGCTAGTCCTGAACCTTGGCTGGTCCTTCAGCGGTCACGGTGCGCACTGGCGCCGTCCACATCATGGTCAGCCGATTGAGTTCCGTCGTTGGGAGGGGGTAATACCCTTGGTCTATGACAATTTTCTGCCCTCGTTGGCTTAGTGCGAACCTCACGTACTCCAGGATCGACCCTGGCGGTGCAACCTTTGGAGGACGGTTGATATAGAGATACAGGTTGCGCCGCAACGGGTAGGATCCATCCATTGCCGTTTCAAATGTCGGCTCTACATACCGTCCGCCTTTAACTGATGCCAATGGAACCGGGCGAACTTCCGATGTCCGATAGCCGATGCTGCTGAATCCAATGCCGAATCGATCTCTCATCAGGTCGATGACAACCGCCGCCGAACCGACACCCGCCTCCATCGTTTTCTTCAAGTCAGCCCCGTTCAAAACATGCTCTCTGAAGAATGAAGCGGTACCGGAATTTCCATTCCGTCCGTAAAGTTGAATCGGCGATTTCTCCCACTCTTCGTCGAACAACATGACGTCGCCCCAGACATTGACAGGATATTTCAGGCCGCGTCGCCGTTCTTTTGAAAAAACTGCATCGACTTCGGCGAGGGACAATCCTTCGATCGGATTATCTTTATGAACGAAGATTGCCAGCGCATCCACGGCAACAGGAACCTCAGTCGGTTCATAGCCGAACTCCCGCTTGAATTCAACGACCTCGTCCTGCGTCATGCGCCGGGACATCGCGGCGATCTGGGCTTTCCCCTCCAACAGCGCAGCGAGTCCCGTCTCGGATCCTTTGCTTTCCACTTTGATGGAAAGTCCCGGATACAGTTGCCGGAGTTTTGCCGACCATGATTCTGTCAGCGGTTTCATGCTATCCGACCCTGCGACGGAGAGGATGCCGGTCACATCGTTCCCGCGCTGATAGGGGAGGATCTTGGGATCGAGCGAGGGCATCACTTGAGCAGAGAGCTGGGCAGCTACGGCAAAGAACAGCACAAGGAAGGCATAGATGCCCACCAAGGCCTGATTGCCATACTGTTTCATGTTCTGTCTGATTCCCATGCCTCCTGTCCTCCAAGTCTGGCAAGCGAGCACTTCGATGGCTGCGCATATGACACAACAGAAAACTATCTCGCAGGATGCTCAAAAAGACTGTCCAGCAAGGCCGCAGCGAGTGAAGGCCCGCAGGCGTACCCTCAGGGTACGTTGAGGGTCTGAACGATGCGAGAACGCTGCTGGCAGGACTTTTTCAGCATCCTGCTAAGAGAGTACGGGGGATTCGTTGCGATACGATCAATGAATTGTTAAATCCGCGTTAACTCCGGTCTTAGCCCTTTCAAGCCTACCCAGTGGCTCCGTTCGAATTAACGGACAGTTAATAACGCTGTAACGATTTGGTGTTGTTCCTGCTCTAATTTGATCATGCAATGTTGACCGATAAATCATCCATGCCAGATGCACGCGGCTCAGTGCTCATTTTTTTAAAGGCTGAGCCGTTTGCCCAGTCTGTGAAGAAGGCGCTGGAAACGAACGGATATTCCGGCACGATCGTGGGCACAGAGTCTCTCGCCCTCACAGAGGTAAAATCGAAAGTGCCTTGCTTGATTATTCTCGACCATGGCTCCGGCTCTGTCGTGAATTTTCGCCGAATGAGTATGTTAAGCACGGTTCCGATCGTTGCCGTGCAGGATGGAAACATTTCTTGCGAGGATGAAGACTGTCTCACAGAATACGATCAGGATGTCGACTTGGTCGTATGCGGCCAGAGTGTTCGTGAGCTGGTTGCGCGGGTGCGCGCAATCCTTCGACGCCGAGATGCTGGCGTCAAGACGAACACTCAGTATCACGCAGGGAATCTTCGAATGGACCTCGATCGTCATGAAGTCCAGATCAACGGCCACTCTGTCGATCTGACTCCCAAGGAATTCCAAATTCTCAAGCAGTTCCTCGAATCGCCCCGCCGTGTATTTTCTCGCCAGGAGATGCTCAATCGAGTCTGGGGAGAAGGCTATGCGCTCGAAGAGCATGCGCTCGATGTGCATATCCATTCGCTGCGGCAGAAGATCGAGCAGAATCCAGCCATTCCGACATTCCTCTTGACCGTCAGAGGAGTGGGATACAAGCTTCGAGCCTAATCTGGTCTATCTGGTTCATCTGGTCTATTCGGTCTGTCTGGTTCATCTGGTTTGTTTTGTTGTTTGGTTAGTTTCGCCGAACCAAACACACGAAACAGACATAACAGACTGAATAGACCAGACAGACAAATCAATTAATCAAGCCAAGTAACAGAGCTCCCCGTCTCCGCCGCATTGCTGCGGCGGTACGGAGAAGGGTTGGCGGCTAAAAATTATCGGTGGAGACAGGGTGGAGCAGGTCGCGGACGGACAGGATGCCGACCACCGCCCCACCTTTGGTCACACCCAAGTGGTGTGTCTGGTGTCTATCCATGAGATCTGCCGCTTCGGTGAGCGGACGGCGCTCTTCGATCCCGATGATCGGACAGCTCATGATGTCTTCGACTGGGACAAAGTATGGGGTCTTATCGGCTCCCACGAATTTTCTCACCACATCCGATTCCGTGACGATGCCGATGATCTGGTGATCGTGGAACACCAACACACTTCCTACATTGCAGGCTTTCATCAACTTGGCAGCATCGACGACTGAGGTGCCGGAATCCACTGATACGAGATCCCGTTTCATGAGTTGACTGACTGTAAGCATCTGTTCTCCTCCTTTATTAATATTATGTATTGGCCCAATTCTATCAGGTAGGCATTGCGGTACGGTTATAGGCTTGTTACCGATACGTAAATTTAAGCATTCAGGGGACTGGCTCCGCCGTCTGACTTCGGCGAGCTCAGTCGAGCCGCGGCGGTGCCTGTCCCGCTGCCCCTCTGGTTAACAGAATCTTAACTGGCACTGTCTCACCCTTGTCAGTATATTTCCTGCCTCACAAATTACAGGCGCTTGGCATGACTGATTCTCACTCGCCTTTGCGTGATGAAGAAATTGCAGGAAGGATGGTGTCCATGCGGTGGATGATGCGTGTCTGGACCGTCGTGATCTGTCTCTGGGCCATTCCAAGTCAGGCCGCTGTGCTAGACCCCTTGGCATTCACGTCGCTTGGAACATCCGACGCTTCAACTCTGACCAGTGGGGCCGTTCCTGGTTGAGGCGCTCCAAGCTAATGTGCGCATTTGACAAAAAGGAGTATCACATGAGTGAGGGGAGAGTGTTGGTCGTGGACGACGAGGCGGACGTCAGGAAATCGGTGAGGCTGATTTTAACAAAGGCCGGGTATGACGTGGTGGAGGCTGAAGATGGAGAAGCAGGTGTCAGGGCTATCAAGCGAGGCGATAACCCCTTTGCCTTGGGCGCCATCATCTGCGACCTTAGAATGCCGAATATGACTGGAATGGAGGCGATTCCCTATTTCCGATCCCAGTTTCCCCATGCCTCCGTCATTGTATTGAGCGGCGAAGTGACGGCCGAGAGGGCAAAGGTTCTCCACAAGGAAGGCGTATCCGACATCTTGTCGAAACCGATCAATCAAGTCACATTGCTGGCAGCCGTAAAGAAAGTGTTCGACGGAGAAAGGTAAACAGGTCGGGAGCCGTTTCCAGAGCGCCCAGAGGCGATGGAGACTCCCGACCCGTTCTGCATCTACTCCTACGCTCCTGTTCTCACCGTTACTCCTTGACGATCTCGAAAATGGTGACGGTGTTGCTGACTTCGTGTGACACCACTAAGAGAGGTTTGCCGTTCGGGCTGTCCTCTTCCTTGATGAAGAAGAGTCCTTCTGGCGCAAGGTCGGTCGGCGCGGTATTGATATAGGTGGCAAATGTTGGCGCGGTTGGTTCGGAGATGTCGTAGACCATCACGCCGCCGGTTCGCTCCAGGCCAATAAAGGCATAGGTTCTACCGAACGCTTTTCCGATCGCGAGGCCCTCCGGTTCCGGGCCCTGGTTGTCGCTTCTGGTGTCGAAGCCGGCTGCGGTTCCTTGCGAGTTGAACAGGGTGGGGACCAGTGCCGCTGTGCGTTGTTCGATGTCGTCGCCGCTGTCGTAGACCAGCGAACCGTCCACGCGGCGAATGGAGAAAGAGCGGCCGCCAGGCACATAGAGGCGCTCAAAATCCGTGTCGGTATCGAGCTCCTTGGCGCCGTTCACGTTCGTCACTGTCAGCCGACCGAGGTTATCGTTGTTGAGCAGACCGGTTGCTGTGGTCACGTCTGCATAGCCCTGAGTGGCAAAAGCTTCAGCGTCTAGAGTGAGCGCACCGGCGCGCGCTTCTTCGGTGAAGCCCGGGGGGTAGTCGCGCGTATCTCCTTCATTGGCCATGACGAGGTAGGTTTCGCTATTAACGCGGTAGGAAGCGATGGTGTCTGGCTCGTACATTCCGAACACCGGCCAGTTGCGGATGTTGATGATGCCGGCGTTGCTCGATCCAGGCACGTCCCGATCGCTGGCATCGAGCTTATTGCCCGTCAGAGAGTGATCTTTAAAGCCGAGTCCAACGATCTTGGTGAAGGTGGCGGAGGGAATATCCAGGATGCCGATCGCGTTGTTTTCTTGTAGTGTAACCCAGGCGGTCTTGGAGTCGTGGGATACGGCGATGTATTCCGGTTCGATATCCTGCGCGAATGTGGCGTTGGGCCCGTAGATGCGGATGCTCTCGGGGTTCCCTTGCAGAATCGAAGCGCTGAAGGTCGCGGTCTGGACATTGAGTTGCGTGAGGCTGGTGACGCCCGGCGTTAGATCGATGATGCTGACCGAGCCTTCTGGATCGACGGAAGTTACCGGGTTATTGTTGTAGCCATTCGGCTCCCCTTCGTTCGCCACGAGCAGCCACTGGCCGTTCGGCGAGAAGACGAGCATATCTGGCAGAGCTCCAACCGTGAGGGTATTGAGGAGTGCACCGCTGGTGTTGAAGAACTTCACCGTCCCCAGGTCGGTTTTCTGAGCCCCTTCGATGGCCACGGCGATGATGCCGTCATGGACGGCCACGCTGTTGGGATTGCCACCGAGCCCAACAGTTTGGACCGGGGCCAGGACCTGCGATTCCGGGTTGCTGAGATCCAAGATGTCGAGCCGCTGCAGGGCGAGATTGATGCTGAACAACCGTTTGGTCCCTGGATCATACGCGGATATTTCTGCACGGGTCGTGGCCCCGCCGGCGCTGTAGCGTCCAATCTGCTTCAGCGTGATGGGCTTCGAGTCTGCCGCCACGGCGAACATCGGCAGCCCCACCACGCTAAGCAAACCGATACCGACGATTAGCTGTTCGAACTTCATAGGAGTACCTCCAGGTTACGTGAAAGTTGCCGACCTAACGTGGAGGCACTATGGCTGCGACTGGTTAGAGGAAGATCAGGTAAGGGTTAAGATTGAGTTACGCTGAAGAGGAAGGGCGAGACGTGCCAGGATCCGTCACTCGAATTCATCCCATCCGCTCATGCGGCTGCCGAAGACGAGAGTCCGTCGGCTGGTCGTGATGATGATCAGACCGTCCTCATTGCTCACCTGCGTGATGCGTTCGTGAACATCGAGCGGTTTTGAGGAGAACTGGCCGAGCAGAGGGCCGAATCCCACGAGTCTCTCGCTGGTCATGGCCACGGACCCGTACTCGTTACTATGCAGCCTGTAAACTTTTTCTCGCACGCCGATCGCCTCCTTGAACCAAATGCCGTTCGCGCCACGAAATCCATACAGATACTTGTCCGTCCTCACCAGACAAAAAGTACGCAAGATGCGCCGATCCAAGACCTTCTCGCGCAGATCGCGGTCGGTCTTGACCCAGGTCAGGGTGCGGCTTGAAAAGCCCAACAGCCGGCGTGAGGTCACGACGATGGCATTAATCCCGTTAGCGCCTGAACCGAGCACCGTTTCTTGAGCATCCAGAGCGATCTCCCGGCGTCCGCTCAACGGACTCTTTGCCACGGCATGGCCCGATTCGATCCAGACGGCAACCTCACTTTCCAATTCAAGCGAATAGGCATCGCCTGAGTATACGCTCCAAGCAAGGATAAGCAGTACCAGTCGTAAAGCAAGGAGCCGTCCGGCATTTGAAAGAAATGTAGACATGGCCTGCGTGATTGTACCGTACTTCCGTGAGCCGTTGGCGACAAGGAGTCTGTGCCTGGGGGGGTAGCCAAGATTGAAATGTTACAGATTCCTGATGAAACCGCAACGGCGTGGTGACCGACGGCGGGTACGATTAGCCGGTAAGTTCGGTAGGGTGATCGAAGTTTTCATGCCG
The DNA here is from genome assembly GCA_945906715.1 of Nitrospira lenta. Classification (GTDB taxonomy): domain Bacteria; phylum Nitrospirota; class Nitrospiria; order Nitrospirales; family Nitrospiraceae; genus Palsa-1315. The sequence continues at coordinate 389 of CAMDRK010000107.1, read as the reverse complement.
TCCGCTTCGGTGTCTGGATTCACGGTTTCTCCTAAGAGTTAGGGGGAGGCATCATGATCACGGGACTACGCGCTACGTTTTTTCTCGCAGTGTCTTTCGTCTTCTTCTTAATCATCATTGGGCTGCTCGGGCTGAGTACAGTCATGAGCCCTAGCCGATGGATTGAACGAATGAGGTCAGCGGATTGAGCATGCGAACCTCGTCAGGGGTTAAGGCTGAAGGCTGAAGCTTTGGAGGCAGTTATGGAACGACATCTCGATGCCGAGTTGACCGATCTCAAGAACAAGATCTTGTTGATGGGCGGCTCTGTCGAATCTCAATTGCAGGACGTTTTGCAAGCGTTGACCGAGCGCGATTCAAGCCTGGCGATTCGAGTCGTTGAGAACGAT
>CAMDRK010000106.1 GCA_945906715.1 Nitrospira lenta | reverse complement strand
TGATATTGAAATCTACAAAGACGCGATATCGTGCACTTGAGAGGGCGATCAAGACGATGCATACGTATGAGATTCCTGAAATCATCGCGTTGCCGGTTAAAGAAGGTTTTAAGCAATATATTGGGTGGGTATGTGAAGAGACCCACAGCTAATAGATAGGGACAGGGCATTACCAAAGTTAGGGTTGACTGAAGCAACCTGGGTCGGTACACTCGCAGTGAATTATTGTAGGAGGCGGGTGAGCCCATTCAGCAGGGGGTAAAGATCATGGGACAAGTGAATGGCCTAGAAGACAGCGATGCCTATACCGTTGTGATCTTTCGTGGCTCAACTGCTAAGCCACTACGGTTTAGTTTTCACCGCAAATTCGTTAGTAAGCTATTGATTGCAGGAGCTATTTTTGCTCTAGTCGATATTCTTGTCATCTCGCATTATGTGGTAAGAACCGGTGAGGTTTGGGAATTGTCGGCATTCCGTGATGAAGCCATGAGTGCGCGGGAACAGACCGCAGCCTTTTCTGGCGCGGTTGATGATCTGAAGAAACGTTTAACGAGTATGAAGGAGGTCAATCAGCGACTTCGTGTCATGCTGGGAATTGAGCCTACCAAAACTGGGGACATGGTTAATGGTCGAGGTGGTGTGGATGGTCCCCTTCCTGATGGCAATACTTTTCCTTCCTCTGAGAAGGCCCTCACAAGTGACAATGGGGCTCAGCGTCTCAGTTCAGTAGAAGCTGGTCAGAATGCTCTGGTTGGCCAAACGAGCCTAGCTGGAGGTTCGAGCGATGTTACTGAGCAGGAAATGATTGCCTCGGTCAAGGAGGGTATCGATTGGCTGTCGAAGGAAGCGACGATTCAGGAACAGTCGCTTGAAGAGTTGTCTTTAGCTGCCGAAAACAAGTCCTCTCGATGGGCAGCGACCCCATCAATTTGGCCGGTAAAGGGGTGGGTCACTTCCGGGTTTGGGCCAAGGGTTTCTCCATTTACAGAAAAGCCTGCGTGGCATGACGGGTTGGATATTGGAGCTGCTGCCAATGCACCTATCCAGGCACCGGCTCAAGGCCGAGTGACAGCAGTCGGTTTCGATCCTAAACTGGGGAATGTTGTAAAAATCGACCATGGGTTCGGCATCGAAACGCTCTACGGCCACCTGGCCAAATCGTTAGTCAAAGAGGGACAGCGCGTGAAGCGTGGAGAAGTCGTTGCCTTGGTTGGCAGTACCGGACTGGCTACGGGGCCCCACTTGCATTACATGGTCAAGGTTCATGGTCAGGCGCTAGATCCGGTAAAGTACATCCTCGAATAGTTACGGCTTCCCGCTTAATCGCTGGCTTGTCATCAACCGATTAGATTGATGACAAGGCCACTCTGAATCTACCCCTTCCATCCAACCAGCCACCGAATCGGCTCAATTCCTATGTTATACTGCCGTCCCGTTACGGTCGTAGAGATTGTGCCGTTACTCAGCCTATGACAGATATTGAGATCAACCGATCAGTAAAGGCGCGTCCAATCCAGGATGTTGCCGACCAGCTCGGCATCCGGACCAACGAGTTATTTCCGTATGGAAGACTCAAGGCGAAGGTTTCGCTTGATGTACTCGAGCGACTTCACGCTGCGCCTCTCGGCAGGTATATCCTTGTGACCGCCATTAATCCGACCCCGCTGGGAGAAGGTAAGACGACAACTTCCATCGGGCTTGCCATGGGTCTTTCCCGCCTTGGCCATCGAACGGCCGTCACGCTTCGCCAGCCTTCATTAGGGCCGGTGTTTGGGATCAAAGGGGGGGGTACGGGAGGAGGAAGGGCGCAAGTCCTTCCGATGGAAGATATCAACCTTCATCTGACCGGCGATGCTCACGCTGTATCTGCCAGTCACAATCTCTTATCAGCATTTGTGGATAATCACCTGTTTCATGGGAACGGGCTTAAAGTGGATCCCAACCGGATCACCTGGCCACGGACGTTGGGAGTCAGTGACCGGGCGTTACGGCAAGTCTCGCTGGGAGAGGGGACTTCGGGTCGCACGGGTCAGTTTGTCATTACCGAAGCTTCCGAAGTCATGGCGATGCTCGCATTGGCATCGAGTCAAGCTGATCTGCGACAGAGGCTTGGGCAGATCGTTATTGGATTTACAACCGATGGTAAGCCCTTGCGGGCAGAAGAGTTTGGATGTGCCGGATCCATGGCGGTCTTGCTTCGAGAAGCGCTGTTGCCAAACTTGGTTCAGACGCTGGAGGGAACCGCAGCATTCGTGCATACGGGTCCGTTCGGTAATATCGCCCATGGGAATTGTTCGATTCTTTCCGATGCTATGGCATTGCGTTGTGCGGACTATGTTGTTACGGAAGCTGGATTTGGGAGCGATCTCGGGGCGGAGAAATTTTTCAATATCAAGTGTCGTCGTTCAGGATTCAAGCCGGCGGCGGCTGTGGTGGTTGCGACGCTTCGCGCGCTCAAGCTTCATGGTGGAGGAGGAGCGGTCAAAGTTGGAACACCGCTTCCGGCAGGGCTTACCGGGCCCAACCAGGAGGCATTGGTAAAGGGCTTTGCGAACTTGGAGCAGCATATCGCGAACGTGAAAGCCCATGGGGTGCCAGTAGTGGTGGCAGTCAATGCTTTCATCGATGACCCGGTGGCTGAGCTAGAATGGGTTCGAGAACGGTCTCGAGAGGTTGGGGCGGTGGATGCTGCGGTCTCAACCCATTGGGCCGATGGCGGGAAAGGGGCTGAAGAGTTGGCAGAGGCAGTGGTCAGCGCTGCAGCGAAAACGTCTACGTTTAGGCATCTATATGACGCCGCCTGGCCGATTAAGAAAAAAATCCAGACCATTGCCATGCAGATGTATGGAGCTTCGTCCGTGTCGTTCGATGCACAAGCCGAACGAGACATTGAGGTGGCGCAGCAGCTCGGACTCGATCAGTTGCCCATCTGCATGGCTAAGACGCCGTTATCGCTGTCGCACGATCCAGCGTTAAAGGGGCGTCCGGTTGGGTTTACGCTGCCAATCAAAGAGTTGCGAATACTCGCAGGGGCTGGGTTTCTGACAGCGGTCTGCTCGGGCATTCAACTCATGCCGGGGCTGCCCAAGAAGCCGGCAGGGGAACGCATTGGAATCGATCCAGGTACGGGAGAGATTGTGGGGCTGTCCTGAAGGTTAGCGCTGCTTAAGATAGCGGAAGAATTCAGAGTCTGGACTCATCACCAGGGTGGACTTGTCTTTGAAGGTTTTCTTGTAGGCTTCCATCGAACGAGTAAATTCGAAAAAATGAACATCTTGCCGGTAGGCATCGGCATAGACCTTGAAAGCCTTCGCATCCCCTGCGCCTCGCAACTCTTCCGATTCCTTGTACGCCTGAGCCAGAATAATCTCCCGATCCTTTTCCGCTTCTGAACGGATTTTCTGCGCTTCCTCAGCGCCTTCTGCACGGTATTGTTTTGCTTGTCGTTCCCGCTCAGCTTGCATTCTGGCAAACACGGCCTTCTCGTTCTGCTCAGGAAGATCGGCACGTTTGATTCTCACGTCCTGAATCTCGATCCCATAGGCGGACGCTTTTTCATGCGACCGCTGGGTTACGATTTTCATGAGATCAGCACGGTGGTCCGCGACGATTTCTAGAAGATCATGACGTCCGAGTTCGACCCGGAGTTCTGAGTAAATAATGTCGTTGAGCCGTTGCAACGCTCCCCGTTGAGTTTGAAAGTTCTGATAGACTTTCAGTGGGTCGACAATCCGCCATTTGGCGTAGTTGTCAAGTAGGAGGGTCTTCTTGTCCTGGGTGATCACATCTTGCGCATCTGAGTCGTAGTCCAGCAGGCGCTTATCGAAGTAGGTGACCTCTTGAATAAACGGCACTTTCACATAGAGCCCTGGCTCCGTGATATTGCGAACAGGCTTCCCGAGTTGGACCACGATCGCATTCTGGGTGATGTCTACGGTGAAGAGCGGTGAGGCGCCTAGGAAAAACAACCCGCTGATGGCCACCGCCAGTGCAATGATGATTCCCTGTTTGGTCATGGTTTGTGGTCTTCAGTGGGGGTGCTGGTCATGGGTTTGTGGCGATCGAGTGGAAGGTATGGAAGCATACGATCGGCTGCCTTGCCATCAATGATGATTTTTTCGACGTTCGGGAGGATTTCTTCCATGGTTTCGATATAGATCCGCTTGCTGATGATGTCTTTCGCTTGATTGTATTCTTTCAGGGTTGCCAAAAAGCGGTTGGCCTCACCTTGGGCGCGATTCAGCCGTGCCTGGGCGTTGCCCTTGGCCTGGTTCACCACCTGAGCCGCTTCACCTTGGGCTTTGGGGAGGATGTCGTTGCGATAGCTCTGAGACTGGTTGATCAGTTTTTCTCGATCTTCCTTGGCATTCGTCACATCCTTGAACGCAGCCGCCACAGCTTCGGGAGGACTGACGTCCTGGAGCTGGATGGCTGCGATCTGGATGCCGCCCTGATACTGGTCGAGAAGGGTTTGCAGGAGTACCTGGGTGTCCTGCTGGATCTGGGCTTTGCCGGTCGTCAGCGCCTCGTCGATCTTGCCCTTGCCGACCACTTCCCGCATAGAGGCCTCGGCAGCTTTGCCGATCGTCTCATGGATTTCTGCGACGCTAAAGAGATAATTCGCCGATTCTTTGATCTTGTATTGCACAATAAATTCGATGGCCAGGATGTTCATGTCGCCGGTGAGCATCAAGGCTTCTTGCGCCAGCATTTGCTGGCGGCCTTGCCGATCTGTCCGGAAGCCTACCTCGATGCGGTGGAGTTTTTGGACTTTCGGTTGTAGAACGGTTTCAATAAAAGGGATCTTCCCGTGAGGGCCAGGTCCCACGGTTCTGACAGGAGCGCCGAACCGCTTGACGACGCCCTCCTCATCCGGGGCGACGATAAAGACACTCTGCCAGGCAAAAAAGACGAACAGCCCTGCCACGGCAATGTTTCTGAACCCGCTTGAGGGCATCAGATTCTTGAATGAGGGCAGCAGATTCTGGAATTGCGACTGGGCCTGCTTGAGGGCCTCCTCAAGCGGGTCGCTCTTCTTACTCCAAGGATCTTTGGGGTCCCAGACCATGCAGAATATTTGACCGAAGATTAATTGCGAAGGATCTCTGTCCTCGCCACCTTAGCAGACTGTCTAGAAGCGACGCAATCACGATAATTTCCAGTCGGGCCAGCTAGTTGATCTGGTTGGTTTGGTCTATCTGGTTTGTTTTGTTCAGCTAGTTGGTCTTGTTTAACCAAACAAACGAGACAAACCAGAAGAACCAAATAAACCAAACAGACCAAATGAACAAGACAGACTAGAGAATCCTTGTGAGGATGAGGTACGCGATACAAGAGAGGAGAGCCGATGCTGGCAGTGTCACAATCCAAGCCAAGACCATGTCATGCACTGTTGTCCACTGCACACTCTTCCTGCCTTTGAGCAGCCCTATTCCGATAATGGCTGAGCTGCTGATATGGGTGGTCGAGACCGGCAATCCGAAAGAACCGGAGGCGAGGACCAGCGTCGATGTCGTCAGGTTTGCAGACAGCCCCTCCGCATGATTCATCTTCGTCACTTTCTCAGCGAGGACTTCCGTCACGCGGAGGCCGCCAAAGTAGCTGCCGAGTCCCATCGCAATCGCGATCCCACCAAACGCAATAAGCTGCGATGAAGCGTTGGGCCATGTGGCAGCCGAGCTCCCGATTAAGAGTATGCCGACGATTTTCGGCGCATCATTCGTACCCCGGGCAAACGACGCAAGGCCGCTGGAGAGCCAGTGAATCGTATCGAGCCCCATGATCAGCCCCCGCAAACCGGCGCGGTCGCATTGCGATGGTACTGCCATGATCGGTTGGCTAAAACTCGATGTTTGAAACAGGGTCCTGGTGCCGCCATGCGTATCGATCGCCACTAATGCACGGGAGGCCGGCATCACGCACAAGCAGGTTCCGTCCCACTTTTTCGCAAGTGTCCGAATAGCCGGATGGATGAGCAGTGAAAGAGTGAAGGCGAGGAAGGGACTGAGTAACAAGGGAAGGGCAATCTTTTTTCCAATCGCCCCCCAGATCAATCCTTCTCCGGCAAAGGCGACCAACCCGGTGCCGACAATCGCACCGGTGAGGGCATGAGTCGTTGAGACAGGGAGATCGGTGATCGATGCGAAGAGGATCCACGCCATCGCTCCGGTCAAAACAGCCAAGGTGACGGTCGGTTCGATGATCGTGCCGGCCTGGACGAGACCATGGCTGAATGTCTTGATCATCGCACTTGCAACGAAGGCCGCTACCCCCGCGCCGAACACGGTCCAGACAGTGCCCCAGGCGATAGCTGATCGATAATTGGTGACCCCGCTGCCGACTAAGGTCGCGATCGCTTTGGAGACATCGTTGGTGCCATTGGCAAAGGCGAGAGCGAATGCAAGTGCGAAGGCGAGGAGAGAGATTTCCATCGTAATTCTTAGGAGGTGACGGATCCGCCGCAAGAGGAACCGGCTCCTGCCGTGCAGCCGTAGCAATGGTTGCGCGTCGTGATTTGTCGCCGATTGAGTTGAACCGGATCGAAGTCGCGGATATGGGCCGGGGCGCCATGGTCCACCGGCAAATCGAGCATCTGGTTGAAGTCACAGTCGTACAGGGTGCCGTCCCAACTCACGGAGATGGTGTAGCGGCACATGACGTCAGCTGCTGCAGCGGGGTTGAAGGCGTTGGCCAATCGTTCCATATACTGCTCGTAGTTGCCGCTCTCCAGGAGAAACTCAAGAAACCGGCTGATTGGCATGTTGGTGATCGTATAGAGATGGTTGAACTCGACACCATGGCGAGCCCGGAGTTCTTTTCGAAACTGTGCTTCGATAGCCTCTTGCTGGGGAGGGAGAAAGGCTCCAACCGGATTACAGACGAGATTCAGAGCCAATCCGCTGCCGGGCCGTCCATAGCCGAGTTGGTTGAGGAGGCGAAGCGCCTGGATCGATTTCTCGAAAATGCCCTCGCCCCGCTGCGCATCGGTCTGGCTGGCGCGGTAATAGGGCAGCGACGCGACGATTTCCACACGATGCCCGGCGAGGAACTCTGCCAAGTCCGCTTGAGAGGGGAGGAGCAAGACAGATAAGTTACAGCGATCCATCACGTGGCGACCTAGTGCCCGGCTCTGTTCAACCAGCCAGCGGAAGTTGGGGTTGAGCTCTGGTGCCCCGCCCGTGATATCGACCGTCGGGATATCGGTCTGAGCGAGTGCGCGGATGCACTGCTCTGCCGTTTCGCGGGACATGCTCTCGGTGCGATCAGGTCCCGCATCAACGTGACAATGTCTGCATGTCTGATTGCAGAGCTTGCCGACATTGACCTGAAAGACGGTGATCCCGGTGGCGCGAAGCGGGAGCAGGCCGATGCGATCGAGTTGCGTCTCGAAGGGGCGGCAGCTCACGGTCCTTCCGAGTATCTTCAATTGCTCCGTGGGGGAGGCAAGGGGGTTCTGTTGTCCCAGTAGGGTCAGTGCCATAGAATTTATTGCAAGAGGTCGCGGCCTGTTCGGAACCGATTACCGAGATCGTCTGCGTGACTCAGCGTCATCATGCATCAACAACAGCTCCCATTGGGGGCGCAGGTCACGGCCTCACCGATGACGCTCTGGCCTGCGCGGGTGATGATCGCAAAATGGGGAGCGTAGGCGTCGGTTTCCAATACTTGTAGGGTCTTGGAACAGACCTCCACTGGCGCACCTCGGCGATATACATGGTGGTCATCATCGACGGCTTCGACAAAGGGACCGGCGAACATGGCGAAATGTCCTTGCCAATGGCAGGGCGTGTTTGCCGGATAGACCGCGGTCCATCGGTCGTCGGCTCGATCCAACCAGAGTGGGCTAGAGGACAGGATAAAGTGAGAGGTCAACGGAGCGTGGCTCAACAAGTCTACAACGTCCGGCGTGATCGGCTGGGGAATGCCGCGGAGATATGTCGTGCCCAGTTCATCGACCACTCGGCTGAACGGTCCTCGGAGCGTGGCATAACGCACGTCCGACTGAGGCGTGCCGACGGGAAGTTTATACCCCGTCAAGGTGACGGAGAAAAAGTGAATGCCGTCGATCACCTGCCAGGGTGAGGCTTTGATCAGATGAATGCCGAGGAAACCGGCTCCCATCATTCCCGCAATATAGTCGGTGAGCGTTAAGGCCCCGGAGAGACAGTCGCCCCACTTGTCAACGTCATGCA
>CAMDRK010000105.1 GCA_945906715.1 Nitrospira lenta | reverse complement strand
CCCCGCCGCTGCCGTCAGCGACCGCGACAGAGGCCGAGGAGTCGGCGGCCTCTCCAATATGGCGGCCACTGCCCCTCTGACCATCAGTCGTGAATAATGCGGGTTAGGAGTCCCGCAATTCCCTCCGGCCATCCGGGGACTGCCATCCGCATTTATGGTGTCTGCACCATACAACTTGAATTCGATGAATGCGGTGACATCCGCTGTGCACTTCTTCCCGCTGACCGAACCAGTAGTATTAGTGAGCGGGTTAAACGTTGGCGTACTGGCCAAGCCGTTATTGCAACGAAAAGCCGGATAATTGACTCCTTGTTGCGCTTTATCGAACCGCACGTCTATAGACGCGGTGTTCGCGACTCTAGAATACATCCTACAAAGAGGACTATCGGACACTGTGCAGGTCGTTCTATCCACATTTGCGGAGTTCCCCCCTCCTCCGGCAAGATCCATGTTCTTTGTCCCAGTGGAACCAGCGGGGCAGTCAGTTGCTGAAGTAGAGGTGCAGAATATTCCTCTTCCCCACATGTGCATCTCGTCGTTGACAGGACAACCAGCGGTCGCTGCGCTAGTGCACACGCCGGCGGCGGTCTCTTTAAACACACCGGTGATGCTCAGTGGGAGACGATAAGAAGAAGTGGCGTCACCAAGGGTTGTATCACTGGGTGCAAAGTCGAATTTATTATGGAACGCTAATGTAATCTTAACAAGTGAAGCATTCCAAGTCGTCACCGATGGGACAATACGCACACCGGTTAACACCATTTTCTCCAGGCAGTTAGCTCCAGTGCAGTCACTGATCAACAGTCTCGCATCCTGTGGTAGGTTATCAGAACCAATGGCATTCATGACCCTAACCTTCCGAGCTGTTGGGCCGTACTCCACCCCATTTTCTTCATAAGTTTTAATTTTGTAGCATATATTATAGTTGACGGCGTCAGCAGAAGAACATGCTACTCCATTCGCTACTGAGCTTCCGGTTACAGCATCAAAAGGAATGGTCACATTGGTGACCGACCCAAATCCTCCCGCCGTCGCATCCACCGAGATTGTGAGTGTCGGGTTGCTCGCTTCTGAAGGCTGCGGCGCCATCAGTCCTCCCAGGACTCCGACAATCAGCAGACTAAATAGAACCCCAACCCCTCGTAGACTTCTCATAAGAGACCTCCCTGATAAAGAAATAGGTGCGGTACTCTGACGGTATTTGCATATTCTGCGCGTTTTCTATGCCCTTCGCTCTTTGTCGTCAATCCCCACAGATGAGACCCCCCTCCATTGAGGGGATGCCTTTAAATGCCTGCAACGGCGCTATGAAGTTCGCCTGAGAGGCGTTCCTTTCCCGCTCCACCTCCAGTTGGGAGAAAGGATTCCAGAAATTCGGATGGTGCGAACGGTTTATTTATTTTTGGAAGTTATCTGCCCAGTTCTGCTTCTTCTGTTTCGGCTCCGTCCTGCATAATCAGCAAGCTTTAGGCCAGCGTCTCGTCGTGCCGACAAGAGATTGGCGCAAAATTCAAAACGATAGGACTGGAGCCGTGTTTGGCAGGTGCTCCTCACAGCTCTTCCGCACAGAGACTGATCCAACAGGGCACTCTGTCTGCATCTAAAGTGATTCTGGATGAATCGGAATTGATTCTAACTGCGCAGGTAGATTGGCTGAAGGCGTTCAGGGGTCAAACGCCGGGGAAGAAGTTCTGAGTTCTGAGTTCTCGAGCGGAGGAGCGCTGGGCTATCGTGCACTTGGCATCCTTGACCGTGATACCGTGACATGGTTCCGGATCGGCGGACATCAGGATTACAAACGCCTGTTTTGACAGCCTGCTCCGAACAACTCAGAACTCATAACTCAGAACCCAGAACTTCTTTAGTACTGCCGCAGGTCTTACCATTTCAGACATCGCTCATCATCCCCGCAGATGAGCCCCCCCACGATTGAGGGGATACCGCAATGGTTGCAAAGCCGCTAAAAGGTATGCCTTAGTAGGCTGCGGAAAAACCTGGTCTGTCTGGTTGATCTGGTTTGTTTAGTTTGTCTTGTTTATTTGGTTAGCTTCGTTCAACGAAAAAAACCAGACAAACCAAATGGACCAGACAAACCAGATCGACCAGATGAACCAAACAAACCCATTAGGATCTCGCTGATGACGCAGCCCCCCTCCCCTGACGCGAAGAACCAGCCAGGCGCCGGCTTCATTCAATTGAGCAAGGCTGATGCTCCAGACCTTCTCCACTACAAGACTGAGATCGAAGCGGTCGAACGGATCAGCCAGGCCCTGTTTCAGTCGTTAGATCTGGACGAACTCGTGGAAACGACCCTTCATATCGCGCTTGATGAAGTGGGGGCCGAAGCAGGCTCCATTCTGCTTGCAGACCCGGAGAAAGAATCGCTGATCTTTCAGTATTCGATCGGCGACAAGCCTGTCCCCCGAGGAACGGGCATTGCGTGGGACACAGGCATTTCCGGCGCCGTCTTCCAATCCGGGGAGGCCCGGATTACGAACCAGGTCAACCAGGACACAACCCATCTTCACTCCATCGATCAGACGACGGGCTTTGTCACTCACGGCATGATCACTGTGCCGCTCCGGCGCTGGAGAAGCGAGCCGATCGGCGTCTTGAACGCGTTGAACAAACGCGAGGGGCCGTTCACGAACCATGACCTCAGACTCCTCACGATCATTTCTGCATTTGCTGCACTGGCCATTCAGCAGGCCAAGCAATTCGAGGATGCCAAGAAAGCTGAAGTGGTGACGCTGCTCGGCAACATCGGCCATGACCTGAAAAATCTCTTGACCCCCGTGTGCACCGGCATGGAATTGCTGAGGGACGAAGTCAATGAGCTATTCGGCAAGATGAGCACGGCTGAGCTGCGCGAGAAGAATGTCAACAAGGATCTCTGCGATGAAGCCGGTGAGATGGCACAGAACGGTATCCGGCGGCTCCATGATCGCGTCAAGGAAATGGCCGACTGTGTCAAAGGGTTGAGTGCGCCTCCCGATTTTGCGCTCTGCAAAGTTGGGCTGGTCATCCTCGAAGTGTTTCACTCACTGCAAGGGGTGGCTCGGGACAAGCAGATTACCTTGCGAACCGATGGGCTTGAATCGTTGCCGGAATTCCTGGCCGACGAGCGGAGGCTCTACAACGCCTTTTACAATCTCATCAATAACGCCATTCCGGAAACGCCGCCAGGAGGCTCGATCACCGTGCGGGGGCATCTCGATCAGGACACGGGGGGTCTTGCGCTGGCTGTGACGGACACCGGGCGCGGGATGCTTCCCGAGATTCGAGACCGTCTCTTTTCAGCGAAGGCAATCAGCACCAAGAAGGGCGGCACTGGACTCGGTACAAAAATCGTCAAGGACGTGGTGGACGCGCACAAAGGGAAGATCTGGGTGGAAAGCGAGCCGGGTGTGGGCACGACATTCCATCTCCGGTTTCCGCTCGATCCCACAATCAGGCATTTGTAGTTCGCGTGAAACGTTATTCGTGAAGCGCAGGACGCCATGAGACATGTACGGTCGCGGTCAAGGTTGAGCGCGTATCTGAGCTGTTGTTATCAGCCTCAACCTCAGCCTTAACCTTCCGAACCTGTCGGAACGTTGTCTCTCGATTTACTCTCGTTGACAGCCTTCTTCACGGCTCCCAATAACCGCGCTTGATCAAACGGTTTCACGAGGAATTCCACCACGCCTTGCCTAAACAGCGCCGTGACTTTCTCCACCGTTCCTCCGCCAGTCATCACAATGACGGGGCACGATGGGAACTGGGAGCGAAAATGGGGGATCGCTTCCATCCCACTCATCTTCGGCATATTGAGATCGCAAATAATCGCGTGTACCGTCAGCGGATTGTCTCCCGATTTCACCGTGGCGATTCCCGCTTCTCCATCTTCTGCTTCGATGACGTCGTACCCTGCCTTCGTTAAGATGAGGCGCACGGATCTTCGTATCTCCGGATCGTCATCCACAACAAGCACTCGCCCTTCACTCATAACGTCCATTTCCCCTTTTCCGGCAGGCCTTTAACCCGCATTGTGCCTATCCCTTCAGTCAGGATTACTTGCCGATCCTGGGGCGGAGAGAGTCGCCGTGGTCATACCGCTCCAGACGGCCATGGACCCTGCCGCGTGAAGCGCAAGACACGCGAGAACGGCGCGATCTCACGTTCGAAGTTCGGGGTTCCGAACACTTCAGCCTGTCGTCAGCCTCAGCGTGAACCTTGTCTCACGATCCGCCCTTGTTGACGGCTCTGTTCAGCGCCCCCAATAACTGCTCTTGATGAACCGGTTTCGCGAGGAATTCTATACCGAGGTCTTTAAACAGTTTGGCGGATCTGGCCAGCATTTTTGATCCGCTCAGCACGATGATCGGACACGACGGGAACTGGGAATGCAAATAGGGGATCACGATAATCTCGTTGATCGTCGGCATATTGAGATCGGTAATAATTGCGCTCAGCGGCAGCTTATTCGCTCCCGATTTCACCGTGACGACTCCCGCTTCTGGATCTTCGGCTTCGTCCACATCGTACCCTGCCTTCGCCAAAATAAGCCGCACGGACTTTCTCACGTCCGCCTCATCGTCCACGACCAGCACCCTCCCGTTGCTCATAGTGTCCGTCCTCCTTTTCTAGGTTAGGCCCTTCGCGTTCTCTCGCAGATACCTCTTGTGTATCTGGCCTGTGTGGTCTGTCTCATTTTTTTTGGTTACACCAGGCCAGCCAGATCGACCAGATGCTCCCGCACTGGATGGTCACGGTACTGGTATACGGAATAAAGATCAAGGGATATCCCCTCAGATGAGGGGATATCCAGTTGGGGGGATTACGTTGGTGATCCTGATGGGAGATAATCCCCAGGGTATATCAGAACCAGACGGTTGAGATTCCTCAGCCGTTGCCGTGCTGTTTATGAACACCTCTAACTCGCCTGGGAAACGGCTCGACATGACGACTTCACAACTCTCCGACACCACATCCCATCAATTACCCACACCCGAAGCGCACGAAGCGCTTACGCAGCTTCTTGCTAGACGAGAAAGGGAGCTTGCTGCTGCGCGGAGAATGTCGGAGGTCTTTTCTCAACACATCACACTCCAAGACCTGCTGGAGCAGGGGCTGAATATCGCACTGGACGTCGTAAATGCGGAAAATGGCTCCGTGCTGCTGGCCGACCCCGACAATCGCTCCCTTGTCTTTTATCACTCCATCGGTCAACAACCTGTGCCTTCGGGTACAGTCCTGCCCTGGGATGAGGGCATCGCTGGAACGGTATTTCGGACGGGAATTCCTGAAATCGTCCCTGACGCACAAACCGATCAGCGCCACTTTAAAAAAGTCGATGAAACGACCGGCGCCATTACTCATGACATGATCACGATTCCCCTCAAGCGTTGGGAGGGTGACCCCATCGGTGTCATTCAAGTCATGAACAAGCGCGGGGGGAAATTCCTCGACCGAGACGACATGGCTATTCTCACCATTATCTCGTCACTCGCCGCTGTCGCGATTGAGCATACTCGATTGGTGGAAGCCGCCAAGCTTGCCGAGGTCGCACGATTGATGGGCAACATTACCCACGACATCAAAAATCTCCTCATGCCAATTGTCTGCGGCGCAGGAATCCTACAGACGGAAATCAACGAGATGCTGGATCGTATGCCCGAGATTGAAACCCAACGAGCCCATGCCAGCCGCAAACTCTGCAACGAAGTCATTCAGATGCTGAAGGACGACGCGCATCGGATTCACGATCGCGTCGGGGAAATCGCGGACGCAGTTAAAGAGCTGAGCACCCCGCTTGATTTTTCCGCATGCGAAATGGCCGGCGTCGTCAGCAGCGTGTTTCGCTCTCTGGGGATTCTTGCCCAGGAAAAACAGGTCCGACTACGCACCGAGAACTTGGAGTTACTCCCGTTGATCGTGGCCGACCAGCGACGACTCTACAGTGCGTTCTATAATTTGATCAATAACGCGATCCCTGAAGTGTCCGCTGGCGGCTCCGTGACCGTGTGCGGACAACTTCCTACGTCTGAAGGCGCGATTGTGGTGTCGGTCGTCGATACGGGTGGGGGAATGCCGCCGGACGTAAGAGACCGGCTCTTCACTAAACGCGCCATCAGTACAAAGCCAGGCGGGACAGGACTCGGCATGAAAATCGTGAAGGACATCGTCGATGCTCACGGGGGAACGATCTGGGTTGAAAGTGAACTGGGAGTTGGGACGAAGATACACATCCGACTGCCTCAGGTGCCAGGAGAGTCGGCTCGCTCCTAGGAACCGTGAAACGTTATTCGTGAAACGCGAAACGCGGGTCATCCGCGGAGCTGCAAGTGGGTTCGCACACAGACAGGCCGATCCGGTGGTCTTGCGCGTGACGCGTCATTCGTTTTCGGATTCATTCGGACGTTTCACGTGTACCGTTTCACCTTTCACGATCGACACGGAGTCCTACTCAAACACCGCTTGCTCTCCGATCGCCCGCCTGACGGCATCCAACAACGTTTGTGCCTGAGACGGCTTGATGAGATAGTCCACCACACCTTGCTTGAACAGTGAAGCCGCTGACTGAACATCGGGATGTCCCGTCAGCACGATGACAGGCACCGACGGAAGCGTCGCTCGGATGAATGCGATGAGATCCTTTCCGTTCACCTTTGGCAAATCCATGTCGCAGATGATGGCATGGACGGGAAAACCCGTGGGATAGGATTGGATCGTGGCAATGGCTTCTTCGCCGTCAGCGGCTTCAAGCACGTCGTAGCCACCTTGTTTCAGCGCGAGGCTCACTGTTTTCCTGACATGCTCTTCGTCATCGACGATAAACACTCTCCCCTTTAACATACTCGTCACCATGCTCATCCTCTCAGCATCAACTGTGAAATGATCGCTCACTGTATGGTCTGGTTAGTCTATCTGGTTAGTCTGGTTGAACCAGACTAACCAGATGAACCAGATCAATTGGTCTTGCGTGTCACAATAGTTTTTCCGCAGCCTGTTAGATATCGCCCTTCATGAGGCAAGTCCACTGCCTTCACATGTTGTACGGATGATGTACGCCTCCATCTCCCTCTCTACTATCCCCTCAAATAGGCGCCCCCCTCGTTTGAGTCTATTCACTCCGATCACGCGGCCCAGTACTCACGCGGCCCAGTACATTGAACCCATTAAAACAAGCCCGGTCTGTCTGGTTGATCTGGTCTATCTGGTTTGTCTTGTTTATCTGGTTGATTTGGTACATCTTGTCGATCCGGTTAGTCTGGTTCAACCAAATACACAAGACAAACCAAACAAACCAGATGAACAAGTCCGGCCGGCGGAGCCTACAGCATGGATATTAGAATTCTTGGATGCCATGGCTCCGATGCCGTTCTGCAACCTGCCACTGGGCCTCATAGATGTAGTACGTGTAGCTTTTTGCTGAACGAGACTCTCCTTCTTGACGCCGGGACTGTGGCAAGTAAGCTCTCACTGAGTGAGCAGGCGCAGATCCGCCATATTGTTCTTTCACACCTTCATTTCGATCATATTAAAGGGCTGCCCATGCTAGCCGACAATCTGAGCGAGCAGGTGAGCGCCCCGATTGTTGTGGCGGCTATCCCTGAAGTGATCCATGGACTGCAACGTCACATCTTCAATACGGATGTGTATCCTGATTTTTTCAGCATCCCTACACCGGAACGTCCCACGCTTGCGTCGTCCTATCTGAAACCTGGACATGTGTACTCGTTCTCAGGAATCGATATCACGCCTATCCTCGTAAATCACACCGTTCCCACGACAGGATTTATCGTGCAAGATCGTGCTTCTGCATTTGTCTATAGCGGAGATACCTACTCCACCGATGAACTGTGGCACGAAGCGAAACACATTCCTCACCTTAAAGCCGCCTTTATCGAATGCTCCTTTCCAAATTCCATGAGTGACCTCGCCCGCATGAGCAAACACCTCACACCGGCTTTGCTCGCCCAAGAACTCAGGAAACTCGATCGAGCCGATATCTCGGTCTATGCCTACCATCTGAAGCCGGCATACAAAGATCAGATTCTGCATGAGCTTCATGAATTACATATCCCCAGGTTAACGGTCCTTGAGGAGGACCGCACGCTCACGATCTAGGAGCCTGTCCGAGTAATGTGCATTTTGGACTGGACAGCCAGCGCGCACTGTGGTTTCTAGGCGCATGGCTAAAACATTCAAATCCTGGGCTGTCGATCAGTTGGTGTTGCTCCCTCCGTCCGTACAGGAGCTGGTGCCCGCAGG
>CAMDRK010000104.1 GCA_945906715.1 Nitrospira lenta | reverse complement strand
ACCGCTTTGAAACAATGCTCTCCTGCTCCACAGCGACACCAGGACGGGGACAGAATGTAGGAAATAACGATGTGGCCCAAGTCACTGCCGAGATGCCGGCTACGACGATCCCCTCGGAGCGCCGGCGTGAGGTGCGCAGGGCCTATCGGCGCAGGTGTTCTTATGAGATGCTCGAATCCATAGAAGAGGATTCGGTCGTCACCAGGCAAGGTTAGGTCTTCGCGCTCAACCGGAGCAAGGAAGGGATGCTACTTCTCATGGGCCAAGCCCCTCACAAGAAGCAGTTGATTGAAGTGCACAGTCCCTGCTCCAGATCAGGTCAGGCCGTGAATGTCTTTGAAACCAAATGGGCAAAGCCCCTGCCGGTGGAATCGCTTGGCAATCTGTACCTGATTGGGTGTCGTCGGATATTTGGCCCCCTGGCAGTATCTGCGGTTCAACAGGCTGCGGAATGAAGCTCCCCGCAGCAGCCTACTCCGCCGAAGTAACCACTTCGGCTACGAAGGCCGGAAGCTACGGGGTATTGGGCGCAGGAGAATAAATCTTGTTTCCTGCTATCGCCTGGGGTAGATGGATATATATATCGTGCCTATTTAGGTGAATGGGCTGAAGACTTTTAGGGGTTAAGGCTTCTTGCGCAACGAGGATTCATCTCTGCTTGAAGAGATAAAGGGGTAAGAGGGCAACGGGGTAGAGGGGGAAGAACCTGCCCCGACTATCCCTGTATCCCGCTACCCCCGCATTCTCGCCTTCCGAGATCTTTTTGTTGTCTTCAGCCTGAACACCTGAGTAGGTCTATAGGAAGGATCGGTCATGCGAAAGCATTGGTTGGTGCTGTGCCTGGCGATGGGATTCTTGGTTGCAAGCGGAGGGGGGGTGGCCGTGGCAGCAACGACGGACATGACTCATCAAGGCCCAACTTCGTCCGAACAGAATTGGCAGATCGGGTTTAACCCGAGTTATAGCAGCGGGAATTACGGAACGAATACGACCAGTTCGTTTCTCTATGCGCCAATTTCGATTCGCCGGTTCTTTAAGGACGGCGATATTGCCCTGGTGATTCCGTTTGTCACGGCGATGACTGATGGACGAACAACTCTGGTCGGAGGTAATGCGGTCCAAGTAGACGACGGCGGTGGGAGTAATTCCGGGACGGGTGGCGGAGGGGGTGGGGCTCCTGACGACGGTGGATGTAGCGGTAAGGATTTCCCGGGTATCCCAGGAAATGCTCGAACCTGCGGGGCTACCAATCGGTTGGCCGGACAGAATGTGACGACGTCTGGTCTTGGCGACATCATTCTCAGGGGCCGCTACTATATTGTTGAAGAGAAGGGCTGGACTCCCCTCGTTGCGATTACGGGTCGTTTGAAGCTTCCGACAGCCGAGGCGTCACGTGGGCTCGGGACTGGTAAGATGGACGAAGGAGTTGGGGCCGAAATCTCCAAGCTCTTGGGGGACAACTGGATTACGTTTATCGACGGCGGCTTCAACATCATCGGCCGACCGGAAGGCCTGAATCTCAGAAACCAGTGGTGGTATGACGTCGGAGCGGGCTATTACTTCGCGAAGAATCTGCTTGGCACCGTCTACTTCGAAGAGTATCGGTCTCTCGTCTCTGGAGCCCAAAATATCCGCGATGTTTTTTTTGGCATGAGCTATAGGGCCTCCTCAGAGTGGCGTTTCAATGGGGGAGTTGCCGTGGGCCTCTCTAACGGAGCTCCTGACCATGTCGTGTCTGTCGGGACTAGCTATCGCTTCTAGTAGAAGGCTGAAAAGCTCGCCAGCCTATCTTGTTCATTTGGTTTGTTTGGTTTGTCTCGTTTGTGTTGGTTGAACGAAACTGACCAGATGAACCAAATCAACCAGATGAACCAGACAAACCACAAACGCCAGAGGGCCATTTTAACCATCCTGCAGGCGGTTCCCTTGCCATTCATGACTGCGACGTCACTTGTTCCCACAGCTTTCCCAAGGTCTTTCAACAGTTTACGGGACTGTTCAGGGGTGTTTACGCCCGGCATATCTATACGTCCAATAGCACAGATAGGCAGTATAGGCAGACATCTGAAGGCCATGTCGGATCAGCGAGCATGGCCATGCAGATAAATCATGGCGGATTGGACGATGAAGCTAAGCTGATCGCACGGAGCCTGAAGCAAGATTCCGATGCTTTTGGGCAGTTGGTCGAGCGATACGCGACGGTCATTGTGAATTTAGCCTATCGGATGGTGGGTGACCGGACTGAGGCGGAGGATCTGGCGCAGGAGACATTCGTTGCGGCATTCAAGGCTCTGCCAAGGTTCAGAGCTGAGTCGAAGTTTTCCACCTGGCTCTATCGAATCGCCGCGAATAAGTGTAAGGATTGGCTCCGAGCTAAACGGCCTGGGCAGGGCGCACAAGATGTCGATGTCGATGAGGTGCTCGAGGACGGAGCGGCGGCGGAAGAGCGGACCCCAGAGCTGCTCTTGTCGCAGCAGCAGGTTGCGGGGCAATTGGATCGGGCGATTCAGCGGCTGCCGCCGCTCTACCGTGAAGCCTTTGTACTGAAGCATGTCGAAGGACTCAGTTACGAGGAGATGCAGGAGATTTTGGGAGTGAACGGCGATACGTTGAAAATGCGCGTCTATAAGGGACGGCTGCAGCTGAGCCGGGAGTTGGCGGAATTGAAAGAGGCGTAGGGATGCGTGAACAAGACTTACTGATTCAACGCTTTCTCGATGACGATCTGACGCCGGAGGAACGGGTGGCCTTTCTCCAGGCGGTGGATGCCGATCCGTCGTTGCGGCGGCGCTGGCTGAATCTGGAGCTGGTTGTGGCGGAGGCGGCGCAGTTGCCCCGCCTCGCGCCGTCGGCACGGTTCCTCGCGCAGGTGCAGGGTAAGTTAGCGCTTGCGCCCCCCAGCCTGTGGGATCGACTCCGCGCGATGGTTACGGTGCAGAGAACCCTGGAATGGAATTTCGCCGGCGCAATGGCGGCTGCTTGCGTGGCGCTGGTGGCGGTCGCAGGACTGTTGCAATTTGCGCCGGAACGGATTGTGGAGGTGCCGGTCCCGGTTGTCGGGAATCAGGCGCAGACTGCGTCGTTCGCGCCGGGACAAGAGAGCAAGGTGTATGTGCGGCTCGTGTTACTTCAGCCAGATGCCAGGTCTGTTTCGGTAGCAGGCGACTTCAATGACTGGAATCCCGGCCAGACCAAGTTGGAACGGTCCGAGGGGGGGATGTGGACAGCGACGATTGCTCTGAATCCGGGACGCTATCAGTATATGTTCGTCATTGACGGCAAGCAGTGGGTCGCCGATCCGTTGGCGGAAGAGGGAGCGGGCGATGGATTTGGGGCGCAGAATGCGGTGCTCGATGTCGCCATCTGACATTCCGAGCCGGTATCTTGAAACGAGTGGAGTGGTTGGGTACTCTCTCGTGCATGGGGACGCAACATACGGGATTCAGCTGCCTCTTGCGAGTCGTCATGGCCGTAGGCATGGTCGTCGGTCTGTCGGCCTGCGCGAAGACCATACAGAAGCCGGAATTGCCGAAGGCTGTGGCAGGCGGTGTGCGGTTTGCGCTGCTGGCGCCGGAAGCCAAACAGGTGTCGTTGGTGGGCTCCTTTAACGGATGGGCCGGAGAGGCAAACCAGATGAAGATGAGGAATGGAATAGGTCTCTGGTCGGTGGATGTGCCGTTAAGAGCGGGAGAATACACCTTCATGTATCTGGTTGATGGGGAACGCTGGGTCACACCTCCGATGGCTGAAGATTTTGTGACGGATGGATTCGGACAAACGAACGGGGTCTTGATCGTTCACTAAGACTATGAACAAGCGAATCGACATGCAACTGAGGCTTCTCTGCCTAGCCTTGAGCCTGGCTGCCGTTCCGGCCCTGGCAGAGCCGCTCTCGACGCAAGATCGGGAAGCGATCAATCGGTTGAGTACGGCGCGGGGTCATTCGGCGGAAGAGGTCAATCAGTTGATCAATCAAGTATCGAGAGCCGGCGAAAGAGGCCTTCCGACCGAGCCGTTGGCGAACAAGGTGAAAGAGGGGTTGGCCAAGGGTGTGGAGCCGAGGCGGATCGATCCGGTATTGAAACAGATGGTGGGGAACTTCGAGTCGGCCCGAGAGGTGTTGCAAGAGTCGGTGGCAAAAGGGATGGTCGATCAGGATCAAGGGAATCGTCAGCGAGCCATGGAGTCGCTGGCCGAAGCATTTGGCCGCGGCGCTACGGCCGATGAGGTGCGTGATTTGGCGCGAAGCGGGCAACACCAAGGGCAAAGAATGAGTCAGGACATGCTGGGGGGCGGCGCGAAAAGTTTGGCGGTGATCAAGGAAGCCATGATTCCCTCGAAAGACGGCGCAGCAGTCGTGGCGGAGGGTATGAGGCAAGGTTTTCGTCCGTCCGAGTTGGCGGATCTGGCTCGTGAGATAAAACGGCACGGACAAGATTTCCGTGAGGGACGCATCACTACGGAATCCATTCGCGACCAGATCTCCAGAGGTGAACGAGGCGATCAGCTGTTCCGTGACCAGGATCACGGCGGATCCGGCGGCGGGGATCGGGGTGGGGATCGCATGGATCGAGGCAGAGACTCGGATCGCGGTGGGCGGGATGATCGGGGTGACCGTGGCGACCGATCAGATCGTGGCGGTGGCCGCGACGACCGAGGAGGACGATCGGACGGCGGTGGGGGTGGCGGCAGCGGGCGCGATCACTAAACTTTCTTCTTTTTTTCCATACTCTCAAATCCTAGTACAGTGGGGATAGATCGGGGGCGCGCGCGACAAGCGCGAACTGCGAGACTTGCGTGACCGGTGAGCCGGGCGACGGTTCGAGGTCCGAAGTTCGAGGTTTTTGGAACTTCAAACCCGGAACGCCGAACTTCGTATTGCGCCAGTCTCGCTCATCTCGCTTACTGATGCGACCAGTAAACAGTGTGTCCCTGCCCGGTTCGATACACTCACCGCAGGCTTGTCGAACCATGAACGTCCGCATACGCACTATTTGGTGATCGGCTCAGTAGCTGGAGAGTATTTACCGGTCCAGAGGGCTGTCTTGACTGTGGCGGGATTGCTACAATGTCCGGAATGAAGAATCAGGCAAGCCAGGTCGTGTCGCTGAACAGATTGCCTGTGCGACAGCTGCGCTTGTTGAAACAGATCGGACGACTCGCCGATGAGCGAGGTATGTCCGTTTATCTTGTCGGCGGAGTCGTCCGTGATCTCTTGCTGAAGCGGGAGAACTGGGATCTTGATCTTACGGTAGAGAAAGATGGGATCGCCTTCGCGAAGCTAGTGGCAGACAGATATGGGGCTGGGCTGGCGGTATTTGAGCGGTTTGCGACGGCGCGGCTCGTGTTTCCAGATGGGCTCAAGATAGATATCGCGACGACCAGGCGAGAGTCCTATGCGCAGCCAGCTCTCCTGCCGACGGTTCGGCTTGCGTCGATCGAAGAGGATCTTTCTCGGCGGGACTTCACCATTAATGCGATGGCAGTACAACTCAATTCGGGGCAGTTCGGTCGCTTGCTCGACCCCTACGGAGGGCAGCGTGATCTTCGTGCCCGCACCATTCGCGTGCTCCATAAAGGCAGTTTCCAGGACGATCCAACACGCATCTTCAGAGCGATCCGGTTCGAACAACGGTTCGGTTTCCATCTTGAGCGCACCACCTTGCGCCTGCTTGCGCAAGCGGCCTCCACGAATTTGATCCAGCAACTCTCCGGCCCTCGATTGCAAAACGAAATTCTGTTGTTGCTTGCCGAGCGTGACCCGGCGCGCGCGATTTCGCGCTTAGCGCAGTTGAAGCTGCTTCGCTTCCTCCACAACCGTCTAGGCTACACACCGACGGTGAAGCGAACGGTTACTGCCGTTCCCGAAGCCGTTGCCTGGTGGGTGCGCCGATTCCAGGGTTCTGTGATTGACAGGCCGATTGTCTATTTAATGGCCTTGTCGAGTGAGTCCAGTCCGGCAGTGGTGGCTACGATGATCCGCCGATTAAGCCTTTCACGTGAGCAGGCTAAGAGGGTGGGATCTGGAGGGTGTCGAGTTGACCGTGTATTAAAGAAACTTACAGATCAAGGCATAGTCCGGCCATCGCAGGCCTATCGCCTCTTGGAAGGTTTCTCGGACGAGGCGCTCGTGCTGTTTCTGGCAAAGCAGCTAGGCCGGCAGCAAGGGGTTGGATTGCGTCTGCTGCAACGACGCCTTACGGCCTATATGAAGAACAGGACAATGAAGACGTCACTGACGGGGCGGGATCTTCAGGCCATGGGGTTGCAACCGGGGCCGCAGTACAAGACGATCTTGGAGAAATTATTGGACGCGTGTATTGATGGAGTAGTGACAACCGAAGCGGAGGAACGGGCCTTTGTCCGGAAGTGGCTCAGCTAGGAGGCTCTGACAGGGCTGGTCTGTCTGGTCTATCTAGTCTATCTGGTTCAACCAAACAAACGAGACAGACCAAATAGACCAGACAGACCGAATAGACAAGACAGACCAGATAGACCAAATGACGGTCTGCGCTGCCTAATTCAGCGAGTTGATGGACAGTGACACTTCATTCGGCAGCAAGAGTGTCACGTTCGCCTGGTGTGTGGGGTCTGCCTGAATGAGAGCAAATAACGGCACCGGCTGTGGCACCTGGCTCGGTGGCAAGGCCAGCAGAACCGGAAAATCGAGCAGCGGCGATACGGTTGTCAGACTGGCCAGGCGCAGGCGAAAGGCCATCAAAATGTCGCGTAATCTGCTGGTTTGATCCTCTTCGGGGAGCGATTGGTTCGTGACGATTCCCGCTTCCCAGAGTGGTCGGGTGATCGTAACAGGGAATGTAATGCCGAGCTGCAGGGCGGTGGGAGTCACATCGATCAAGATCCCGGCCTGAATCGCTGCTTCCCGGTCGCGAATGGCTTGGCGCGTTACCGTTTCATCCAGCAACTCTTGCCCGCCGGCTGGCTCTAGCGCGAGCGGTGCCTCAATTAACTCTTCAACATCTGAAGGAGCGGGAACCGCCAGGTCTGTGTGAGGCAAGGCCTTCACGATACCATCGTAGATTGCTCTGGCTGAAGCGGACCATGCATCATTAAATGGACGGCCTTCGAAGGCGGCATCGGCGGCTTTCTTCTCATCGTAGGTCAGGGCTTTGGGTGTTGGTGTATTAGTCATGGTGCTAACATAAGCCCCTTTGACGGGATGTCAAGGACTGGTACGTTTAAATCTGACTCAGAATGTTTATTCCGGCAGGGGTTTGCCCTGGCCCCCAATTCAAAAACTAGCACCACCAATCCTGCCAACCTGTTAAGCCCCATGCTATAGTCGCCCGCCATGGTACGAAACGACTTTTATCGGATGTTGGGGGTTTCGCAAGACGCGTCCGACGATGCGATCAAGAAGGCCTACCGGAAGCTGGTCTTTCAGCACCATCCTGACCGCAACCCCGATAGTACGCAGGCCGAAGTCAAGATCCGCGAGCTCAATGCAGCCTACGAGGTCCTCGGCGATCAGGAAAAGCGTCGGACCTATGATCGGCTCAATTGGGGATATGAAACAGAGCGGGATGAAACGGTCGATCCAGCTGTCATCCTCGACGAGATGGAGCAGAAGCTCTTCGATGAAGGGCGGAAGGAAGTGTTCGCGGTCTTGATGAAAGACGTGAAGCGGATCAAAGCCGAACTGGCCGTGATTCGCGAGCGGACCGTGGCGGACCAAGGGTACGACACGTTTAAGGAAGAAATAATCCGTGAAAGGGCATCGGAGGTCATGGAAGAGCTGGTGACGGCTGAGATGGAAGGTCGCAAGCAGCGGCTCGTCGAAGTGGCCACGGAGATGCTGCTGTCCCAAGGCGTAGTCAAACGAGACGATAAGGGAGGGGTCGGATCGCTAGGGGGACAGCTTGAGGATGTATTCCGCAAAGGGCGGATGAAGGGCTTCGCCGCCGCGCTGGAGTTGTTTTATGAAAGGCGTTAAACGTGAGACGTGAAAAGTGAAATGTAAAAGGCTAGGACCGAAACGTTTAGCAGGCGGCGAAAACCTCGGTTTACATATAAAACACCGGTGAAATATGACAGAGGGAGCAACAGCTTCAAAAACCTCAGGATGCTCAAAAAGGTCGTCCAGCAAGGCCGCAGCGAGCGAAGAGGCGAGGAGGTACGGACCGCACTTCGTGGGGCCATTCGCCCTTGCAATAGGTCTTGGCGAATGGAAGAGCCCCTCCAGGGCTTCCGATTTCCTGGAAATTCTCATTGAGCCTCTGAGCGACGCGAGAACGCCGC
>CAMDRK010000103.1 GCA_945906715.1 Nitrospira lenta | reverse complement strand
CAGTGCCGCTCGCCGTCTTCGGCGTCGTCGCCCAGGTCGTCGGCAAGGCGGGCATCGGCGTCTTCGTCGTCCTCTGGATCTTCCTCGTCACCATGCTCGTGGGACTCGCCATCCACTCGCTCGGCTACTACCCGCTCGTCGCCTGGCTGATAGGGAAGAAGTCGCCGAAGGTCTACATCGGACAGGGAGCCGACGCGATCATGACCGCCGTGTCGTGCAACAGCAGTCTCGCCGCCGTGCCGGTTACTCTCCGATGCCTTGATCGCATGCAGGTCTCGCCCCAATCGGCGCGCCTCGCCGCCTGTGTCGGCACGAACCTCAACAACGACGGCATCACCCTCTATGAAGCGATGGCCGCGCTCTTTCTCGCGCAAGCGCTGGGCTTCGACCTCTCGATGGGCAGCCAGGTGCTGATTGTCGCCGCGTCGATGATCGCGGGGGCCGGCGTGGCCGGCATTCCGGAAGCCGGGATGATCGTGTTGCCGCTCGTCCTCTCAGCTGCCGGCTTGCCGCCTCATGTCATCGGTGCGGCCATTCCACTCATCATGACCGTGGATTGGATCATCGCCCGGGCCCGCTCTGGCGTGAACGTCTTGAGCGACATGCTGGTCGCCATCCTTCTCGATGTAGGGCGTATCACACCCGCGACTGAACCGATCGCGCGGCAGGCCCGACCCGAATCCACCGATCCCCCAGAGCCACAGCCATCTTGAAGAGCGTACTGGTTCATGTGGCTCGATGGCCTATCCTGAGTGCTCCCGCATAACGAAGGCGTTCCAATTCTCTTTACCTCTCTATAACGGAGGGGCCCAGGCTGCCCTTACTGCGCGCATTGAACGAGCACATTCTGATCGTGCGCGTTCTGCGAGCAAGAAGGGCAGCCGGCCGCTCCTCCCTCATCCTCCCAGCCGCTGAATTTCTCGCTACGTCGGTCACGTTAATGGGCGCTTCCAAAAATGTTGGTGCCGAGGTATCCTGCTGCAGCAGTTGACTCACATGGCTCAGTCGATCACCCCTCGCTCCGCGAGAATGAGGCACACCATTGAAATCGGATGCCACTGAGATAGCACATGACGGACGATCGGCATGAAACTTCCACATGCCGATCGGGCGTTCGTGGATGTGCGAAAGCTGCGCGATTACTGCCTGAGTGGCGAACATCCTCGCGGTCAGCACAAGGCTCGCGTCTTTAAGGGCGTTTTGGGGTGGACGGCTGACCAGGCGGAGGATGTGCGTCAGAGGCTATTGGAAGCAGTACTCCTGGAAAATGTAGATTTTCTTGGTGCAGATGATTATGGGCAGCGGTATGCGCTAGACTTCCCTGTGCAGGGCGCTGGGACGGTAACAACCGTGCGAAGCTTGTGGATTATTCGTCACGGCGAGGACTTCCCGCGATTCACCTCTTGTTATGTTCTTTAGCAAGGAGCAGACATCATGAACCGAGAAATTTGCGTACTCGATGTGGTGGCTCTAACCGAGGACATCCCTGATCGAGGCTTGCTGCGTGGGCAAGTGGGGACCGTGGTGGAATCGCTTGGTCCTGGCGCATTTGAGGTGGAATTTGTGGATAATGATGGCCGGACGTATGCGACGATTCCGTTGCATGCCCACCAATTGCTTGTGTTGCACTACCAGCCTGCGTGATTGGGAATGCCTAAGGCCGCCGTCGTGGTGGTTGCCGATCCCTCTAATGAATCCTTCCAGGTTCGCTTGTTTTCCCTCTCTTGGAAGGGCACTCATGTTGGTCTAGGTGCGGCCGTCGAACGAGGCCCTTCTCAGGGCGCGCGTTCTGGGAGCACAGGACCAACGTAGGTGTCCTTCCGACTCTTGACCTCTCTTAAGGGAAGCGGCCCAGGTTGCCCATTACGGTACTGCCTGCATCGCTTTTTCGGTTTTTCTTTTCCGCCCCATTGGAAGGGTCGTCAGGGTAACTCCTACTGCGGCCGTTGAACGAGCACATCCCAGTTTTCTTACCTTTCTTTAAGGGGGGCGGCCAAGGTTGCCCTTTACTGCGCGCATCGAACGAGCACATTCTTATCGTGCGCGTTCTGCGAGCAAGAAGGGCACCTGGCCGCTCCCCGCTCATCCTTCGGAGTGACAAGTTTTCCTCGCATCAGTATAATGCGCAGCCTATGGCTACTGTGAATCCTGCTGCGCCGAAACAGCCGCTGGCCTTGCCGGATCGCGCCCTCGTGGCTGCCACGGTCGAGGCGCTGCTTCCCCTTCAGGGACAGTTCAAAGCACTCACGCCCTTGGCTGGCGATGCTTCCAACCGTCGGTACTTTCGCATCGAGTTGACCGGGGGCGCTGCCCGCTCGGTGATTCTCATGCAGTTGGCCGAGCCGGAGGCCTTCAAACAATCGGAAGAAGCCGTCAGCGGGGCGGCTCATCACGTCGCCGAATTGCCGTTTCTGAACATCCTTTCCCATTTATCTAAAGCCGGAGTTTCTGTTCCTCGCCTCTATCACTACGATCAATCTGCAGGGCTGCTCTATCTGGAAGACTTTGGCGATCTCACTCTATCGGAAGCCTGTCGTAAGGCGAGTGCGGCGGACGTGGAAGCGCGCTATATGCAGGCCGTCGATGCCCTCGCGCAGATGCAATCGGAGGCCACCTCACTCGCCGACCAGAATTGTCTCGCGTTCCACCGGAGCTTCGATGTGCCGCTTCTCATGTGGGAGTTCGACCATTTTCTGGAATATGGGATCGTAGCGAGGCGGGGGAAACCGATGTGCGCCGACGATTACCTGCCCATCCGTGCCGAATTCGAGAAGATCGCCGAGTCGCTCGCCGGCCAACCGCGTGTGTTCGTCCACCGGGATTATCATTCCCGCAACCTGATGGTGGATGGTGAACGGCTGGGTGTGATCGACTTTCAGGATGCGCTGATGGGCCCGGCGACGTACGATCTCGCTTCGCTGCTGCGCGATGCCTATATCGAACTCGATGAGTCACTGATCGACCGCTTGATCGACCGCTTTCTCGATCGATTGGCGTCGCATGGACAGGTTAGGACCAACCGAGAGGCTTTCCGCCGCCTGTTCGACTTCACGAGCATCCAGCGCAACCTGAAAGCGGCGGGGCGATTCGTCTACATCGATCGCGTCAAAGGCAATCCCAATTTCCTCGCCGACATTCCCCGTGTCTTGAACTACGTCAAAGGCAATCTCCTGAAGTACCCAGAGTTGGCAACGCTCCGGAAGCATCTCACCCCCTATGTGCCGGAACTACAATGAATGCCGTGAGGCGTGAGACGTTAGGCGTCAGGCGATGGGGAATTGAAACCCCTCACCCCTTACCCCTTACCCCTCACGAGGCTCCATGAAAGCCATGATCCTCGCAGCGGGCTTGGGGACTCGGTTGAGACCGCTCACGAACGCGATCCCGAAGCCGCTCCTTCCCATCGCCGGCACACCGCTCATTGTCTGGAATCTTTTGTTGCTGAAGCGGCACGGGTTCCATGACGTGGTGATCAATCTGCATCATCTTGGACCGATGATCGAGCAGGCGCTCGGCAACGGTTCTCGGTACGGGTTGCGGATCATCTATTCGCGCGAGCCGACGATCCTGGGCACGGGAGGCGGACTCAAGCAGGCAGAGCCGTATTTTTCCGGTGAGTCGGTGTTGGTACTCAACGGCGATACGCTTGTGGACCTTGATCTCGGCGCGTTGTACGAGTTTCATCGGCAGCGAGATGCCGTGGCGACGCTGGTTCTGCGCAAAGACCCTGAGGCGGCGCGGTGGGGTCTTGTGGAAATGGATTCGGACAACCGCATCGTGCGGATCACCGGGCGTGGACTCACGGATCAGGCGCCGACTCAGCCTCGCATGTTTGCCGGGATTCATGTATTCCGTCCACGGCTTCTGCGCGATGTCCCGAAGGGCGTGGCCTCGACGATTATCGATCCCTACGTGGCGGCGATTGAGCGGGGGGAAACGGTGCTCGGGTATGACTGTGAAGGGTACTGGTCAGACATCGGGACGCCGGAACGCTATGCACAAGCCGAACAGGATGCCTCAGCCGGTCGTATCACTCTGGCAACAAGACAGTTGCCTGCGTAGTAGAATGCGCTCTCGTTCATTTGGTCTGTTCGGTCTGTTTGGTCTGTCTTGTTTGTTTGGTTGTACCAGACAGACCAAATAGACCAGACGAACCAGATCAACCCTCCCCTCGTCCCGTCCGCTACCGTTAATTCGGCTCCTCTTTTTCCTTCAGTCGCTTAACCAAGCGGGCCAGGTATGTACGTTGGAGTTTGAGGCGGTCTGCCGCTTTTGTCTGATTACCCTCCGCTTCTTCAATGGCGTGCTCAATAATGTACCGGCTATGTTGGTCCATTGCCTCATGGTACGGGAGAGAGGAAGGGGGGCGGCGTTCGCCCGGTGACGTGCGGTCTAGGCTGTCCAACGACAGCATATCCGGATTGATGGTGTCCGAGTGATTCAGGACGACGGCCCGTGCTACGACGTTTTCCAACTCGCGAATGTTGCCAGGCCAATGGTACCGGCCCATAGCCTCCATTGCCGCAGGGCTGAACATGATACCGGGACGTTTTGCTTCCCTGGCATGCCGGTTCAAGAAAAACATGGCCAGGGCAGGGAGGTCATTGGACCGTTCGCGGAGCGGAGGGAGCGTCAGGCTGATGACGTTCAAACGGAAAAAAAGATCCTCGCGAAACTCACCGGTCTTCACGGCCAGTCGGAGATTCTTGTTCGTCGCGGCGATGATCCGAACATTGATCGACACGAGGCGTGTGCCGCCGACTCGATGGAATTCTCTATCCTGGAGCACGCGCAGCAGTTTGGCTTGCAGCGGGAGCGACATGTCGCCGATCTCGTCCAGGAAGATCGTGCCTCCATCCGCCATCTCCAATTTGCCCTTTTGCAGGCGATCCGCGCCGGTGAAGGCGCCACGTTCATGTCCGAAGAGTTCGTTTTCAAGCAGCGTTTCCGTGAGGGCGACACAGTTGATGACCACCAACGGCATGGCCTGACGCAGGCTCCACTGGTGGATGGAGCGGGCGAAGAGTTCCTTGCCCGTGCCGCTCTCCCCCAGCAGCAAGACGCTGGCATCGGACTTCGCAGCGCGCCGGGCCGACTCCATCACTCCACGGATCGTTTCGCTCATGCCCACAATCGAGGCGTAGCGGCTGTCGACTTCTGACTTGAGGCAGGCGACTTGCCGTTTAAGGGTATCGCGCTCCAAGGCCTTGGCGATCACGAGGAGCAGGTGATCTTTATCCAACGGCTTGGTCAGAAAATCGTAGGCGCCGGTTTTCATGGCCTCGACCGCGGCATCGATCGAGGCATGGGCAGTCATGACAATGACAGGGAGATCTTCGGCTAGTCTGACTTTCGGGAGTCGTTTGAGGACTTCAAGGCCGGTCAGGCGCGGCATATCCAGGTCGAGCAACATGAGGTGCGGAGCTTCCCGCTCGACCAGCTCGAGCGCCTCGACCCCATCGCGTGCGATCACGGTTCCATAGTCGGAGGCCTGCAGTCGATCCTCCAGCATCGTGGCAATGTCGGGATCGTCGTCAACGATGAGGAGTTTCGCCTTCATGTCCAGCCCCCGTTAGGCGTGAAGCGTAAGGCGTGAGGTGCTATCAACCCACTGCACGTCTGGACGATTGTCTTGTACCATCGCCTGACGCCTCACGCCTTACCCCTCACGGATTATCCATTGAGTTCATCACCAAGCCCGTCAGTGGTTTCGGGAAGAAGTACGTCGACTTGTGGGGCATGCGTTCTCCAGCCGTTGCGACGGCTTGTACTTCGCTGACTTTTGTCGCGTTGAGCAGCAAGGCGCCGGTCCCTGTGCCCTTCGCCACCCAATCCAAGGCTTCATGGTCGTCCTTTGTATAGAGGATGGCCTCCTGTTCCTGTGGCGTCGGACAGAGTGCCGCGACGACGAGTTGTTGGAGCAGCGACACATCGAGCTTGGCGCGAGGAGAGGCTTGAGTAGGGGGACGGTGGGCCGGTTTCAAGGCTAGGGTGACGTAGCGGCTATCGCCCTTCAACGCCAGGCCGAACATCGGAACCGTGCGGCCGTTCGTTCGCAAGGCCTCGATAAATTTTGCGCGAGTGGCTGCTTGCGTGGCAACCGTAAACGGAAACTCTTGCAGGTCGAATGTGGCGCCTAACAATGATTGCACATGGTCATAGGGCGGCAAGGTTGTGGTCGTGACCCGATGTGTTGGAAGCACGGTTAAGCCAGGGTCTTCGAGGGAAGTCAGCAGCATCAGGACCGCGTCGTAGGACTGCTGACCGACCGGCGATCCTGCCTGCTGACGACGGATCTTCTGATAGTTCAACGCGGTCTCGTAGCGATGGTGGCCATCAGCGATAAATAACGGTTTACTGCGTAAGGTGTCGACTGCCTGCTTCAGCACAGCCGGATCCGTCACCGCCCAGAGTTGCTGACGGAACCCCACATCGTCGCGAAAGTCGATCGAAGCCGGCTTCCCTTTAATGGCCCCTTCCAGCAGGCCCATCACCGCTCCTTGCGGGTCGGAGTAGAGGGACCAAATGGGGCTGAAGTTCGTTTTGCAGGCTTCGAGGAGATTCAGCCGATCTGTCTTGGCGGCTGAGCGTGTATTTTCATGCGGGTAGATATGTCCGGAGTCGAGCGCTTCCAGTTTGACGGTGGCGAGAAAACCCTTGAGAGTTTTCGTCGGTGAGCCGGCTGGAGCATAGGGTGGTAAGTATTCAATTGTATGGTAGTACAGGGTGGGCTGCGCATCCCGTTTTAGCGCTCCGCTCTTCAGCCAGTCTCGAAGGGTCGATGCGGCACGGATATATCGATTCTGAGTCGGACCATCGCCTGGCTGATCGAGCCCCAATTCGAGTCGAATGATGTTCTGTGGATGGCGATCGTGGAAAGCCTTTTGCCCTGCTGCATCGATGATGTCGTAGGGCGGCGCCACGACCTGTTTGACGTCTCCGACAGCCGTCGCATCGTACCGCATGCCATGAAATGGAATGATTGTCGACATAGCGAAGTCCTTTACTCCGTAAGTGGTTGGGGCCGTTGCAGCGCAACGACATGAGGGGTGGAACCTTTCCCGCTGCGCGGCGCCTTCCGATGCCCCGGAGGCGCGGAACACGTAGAAGAAAGGCTATCGGTCGCGGGTGACCATGTAGTCGGCGGTCACCGAGAGGGCTCGTTTGGCCGTACTGTCTTCGAACTGGTCGAGGTCTCGTTGGGCTGCAGCGATGTAGGATCTCGCACGGTCCATGGCATAGGTAATCGAGCCCATTTTATCCATCAAGTGGATAAACCGCCCAAGGTCTTCTTCTGTCAGGGTTCTGCTTTCCATACGGTCGACGATCATCTGCCGGTCCTGCTCTGAACAATGATGTAGAAGATGTAAGAGCGGCAGGGTGGCTTTGCCTTGGCGGAGATCTTGTCCCAGCGACTTGCCCAAGTGTTCGCCATTGGCGGTGTAGTCGAGCGTATCGTCGGCCACTTGGAAGGCGATCCCAAGATGCAGGCCGAACCGGAAGAGGGCATCCTGCTGGGCCTCTGAGGCATCCGCGAGCATGGCGCCCATGCGGCAAGCGGCAGCAATCAAGCCGGCTGTTTTGTATTCGACAATCTTGAGGTATTCCGCTTCCAACATGGAGGGGTTGCCATTGTAATAGAGCTGAAGCACTTCGCCTTCCGCCATCTTCTTGCAGGCCTCGCCGAGCACTTCATTGATCCCATGGTGATGGAAGTCGACGACCTGGCAGAAAGCTTTGGAATAGAGGTAGTCGCCGACGAGAATACTGATTTGGTTGCCCCAGACTTTTCGGGCGGTTCGTCGTCCCCGGCGGATATCGGCCTCGTCGACCACATCGTCATGGAGCAGTGATGCAGTATGAATGAACTCCACCAGGCTGGCGAGTTGGTGATGGTCGCGACCGGTATAACCGCAGAGGCGGGCAGAGAGCAGTAGCAAAAATGGTCTGATTCTTTTCCCGCCGCTGTTCAGGATGTGGGCGGCAACGGTATTGACGAGTGCCACACTGGAATCGAGATTCGTCCGAGCCTGGCGCTCCATCCCCTCCAACTCATCGCGGTACGCCTCCCAGACGTCCGCCATGCTATTGATAGTGGGGGTAATTGGGCTTTGCGGCATGTGGCGGATGGTAGGGCAGAGGAGGAAACAAAGTCAAGCCAGCTACCCCTTCGGGGGGTATGCCGGCATGGAGCCCCTGTGCGAGGGAGAATCTTGACAGAAGAATCGTGCTTCTATTAAGGTGAGCGGAACAAAAATGAACGGAATTTGCCTTGTGAG
>CAMDRK010000102.1 GCA_945906715.1 Nitrospira lenta | reverse complement strand
GAGCTGTGGCTTCAGACATGATCGGTCAGCCCGTATAAGGAAGGGGGTTCATATTCGGAGTCTATGGCCCTCCTTGTCAAGTCGTCGAATATTCGTGCATACCCCGTAGAAGATTGTCGGTGTCTGTCCCTTTTCAGTTATGCTAGACTGGGGGCGCAAATACACTGTAGGAATTGCCCATGTCTCATCATCCGCGACTTACTCTTGCCCTGCTGACCGGAGCCATTTTGGCCTTGTCTGCCTGCGCCTCAGCCCCTGATCTCGACGTCACGATCCATGAATCCAACCGCGGCGCCGTATACATGGAACGGATTCCCGATCGGTCTTTTCAAGCTTCCCACCCCCTCACGTTATCGGCAGACACGATGGCGAGGGTTCTTCGTGGCGTGGTCGTCAAAGATACCCGAGGGGTCTTGGGAACTCTGGCCGGCAACGCCGGCAAACTGGAGGCCGTTCGAGCGTTTGGGGACGAGGAGGTTGAATATCTGACGCCGCTTCTCGTCGAGGGACTCGCTAGAGCCGCATCGGATCAACAGGTCGGGTTTCGCATCGTCCAAGCCGGTGCGCAGCCCCAATCGCAATCCTCCGGAACAGTCATCTGCCTGTCTGATGTTCGTTTCCCAGGAGTGTGTGCTTCGGAACAGAAGCCGGGGACGATATCCGAGCAATCAACGGAAGGGTCTCTCTACGCTTACGGACAATCACTGTATCTGACCTTGACCGCCTATCGTCATTGGACGGAACAGGCTGAAACGAGTACCGTGGCCAATCGTCGCATAGTCAGTCCGGTAGGATTTCTAAACCGCACGGTGCACTTTGTCCCGGAATCCGCCAAGCGTCCCGATAGCTATCGAACCGCTCGCTCAACCGATACGACACTGGTGATCGATTACGGTCTGCTCGCCACAATGCCTGTCACGCCTGAAATGCGACCGACTCCCCTCCATTCACCGACGACTGTGAAGGGGCAATCCGCCCAGCGAGATACCGATATGGACGAGCTCAGGAAGGAACTATTGGAAATCAAGAAGAAACTGGCGGAGCAAGAAGAAGAGCGAATACGTTCTAGCCCCTCATCATCAAAAAAACTAGCGCCTCGATAGACTTATTAGCAGACCAGACCTATCCCCGCTGTTTTTCAGCCCGTTGGTCGAGTTCTCCGGCTAACAGCACGGCCTCGGCAATCTCGCGCATCGACTTTCTGAAATCCATACTTTGCCGCTGAATGAGTTTGAAGGCCTCTTCTTCCGTCAGCTTCTTCGAGCGCATCAGGTAGCCCTTGGCCCGCTCCATGATCTTCCGAACCGCCAGCGCTTCCTGCATCTCATGGGACTTCTCGATCAGGGTCGTATGCTCGATGGCGATGGCGGCCTGATTGGCGATGGCTTGGAGCAACTTGACTTCTTCCCCGGTAAACACATGCGGAGCGGACGTATAGCTATTGATCACGCCCAGAGCCTTTTCCCGCACCATCATCGGCACCGAAACCAATGAGCAGAGCCCTTCCTTTTTCGCCATATCCGGATACATATAGGCTCGATCGGTCAAGACGTCGAGCACGATGATCGGCCGGCGGTCTTTCACGGCGCGGCCGCTGATACCTTGCCCGATCTTGAGGCTCGGCTTCCGGCGATACTGTTCGCTGAGGCTTTGCGTCGCCGCGATCCGCAGTTCCCCGCTGGCTTCGTCCAGAAGCATAATCGAACAGATCTTGGAGTTCATCATTTGCGCGGTCATCGATACCAGGAGTTGCAGCACGTCTTTGATCAACCGATTGGATGCCACCGTTTCGGAGACCTGCGACAGCGTTTCCACTTGCAAGGCTTTGCGTTGCATTTGATCGTACAGCCGCGCGTTCTCAATCGCTCCACCGACTTGATTGGCGATCGTCGAGAGCAACATAATCTCATCGGGCTGATAGCGCTTGGGGCGCTTATGTTGAACATTGATCACGCCGACCACTTCTTTTTTGGCCATAATCGGCACGGAGACGAAGGCTTGATAACGGTCTTCCGGAAGGTTGTGAAAAAACTTGAACCGTGGGTCGTCGTTCGCATTACTCTGGATCACGACGCGCGTCCGTTCCTGAGCGACCCACCCGGTGATGCCTTCTCCCAAACCGATCGTAATGCGGCCGATCAATTTCGGATGAGGATTTTTCGAGGCTCGCAAAATGAGTTCGTCCTGGCTATCCGACAGGAGATAG
The DNA here is from genome assembly GCA_945906715.1 of Nitrospira lenta. GTDB lineage: Bacteria > Nitrospirota > Nitrospiria > Nitrospirales > Nitrospiraceae > Palsa-1315. The sequence goes on along the minus strand of CAMDRK010000102.1, from coordinate 6,211 downwards.
AGGAGGCAGGCATCCGCCTTGGTGACTTCGACGACGACTTCGACGATATGTTTGAGAATCGCTTCGAGGTCCAGTTGGTTGCTGATTGACGCGGAGATCCGATGGAGGACATCGGCTTCGCGCGTTTTTTCACGCAACGCCTGTTGAAGGTGCGCCACGGATGGCATACGTTTAATCGTCATTGAGCGTTACCTTCGTGCACGAGCCTTTGGACGGACAGAATGCTTACCTGCCTGACGGCTACTCGACGGACGTCTTCTACGGCCATGCTTGGTCTGAAACCATGCGGCACAGACCTGCCGCTCGATCGGACGAATGAGCACTTTCCCAATCTGCACCGGCCATACCCCAATGACCTCCCCCCCGATCACCTTCTTGTCATGTTGCATGGCGCCCCACAGGGACGTAAAGGATGCCTCTGAAACCTGTTCAGACAATCCCGCGCGCTGCACCAGACTTCTGATCCGCTCGACAATGTCTCGCCCACACAGGCCCATGTGACTGGCCAAATCCGCTTCTTGTACCAACCCAATCCCCACCGCTTCACCATGGATCAACCCACGATAGCCTGAGAGTGACTCTAGCGCATGTCCGATCGTGTGGCCATAGTTGAGAATGCGCCGGCGATCCGATTCCCGTTCGTCCTCGACAACTACCTGCGCCTTGATCTCGCACGATCGCTTAATCGCGTGGATGACCGGCTCCTCCTGGAGTTTCAAGAGCGCAGGCATTTCCTGCTCCAGAAACGCGAAGAATTTCTCGTCGGCAATAATGCCGTACTTGATCACCTCAGCTAACCCGGCGATCCATTCTCGGCGCGGCAACGTGCGCAGCGTGAGGGTGTCGATCAACACTGCGCGTGGCTGGTAAAACGCCCCGATGAGATTCTTTCCCAGCCGGTGGTCCACGCCGGTTTTGCCCCCGACGCTGGAGTCTACTTGAGCCACAAGTGTTGTCGGCACTTGTACAAACGGGATTCCTCGTTGATAGATTGCAGCAGCAAAGCCGGTGATATCCCCGATGACTCCACCACCGAGAGCCAGTAACAGGGACTGCCGTTCGAACTTCTGCCTGGCTAACACATCGAGGATCTTGGCGATCGTACCGAGCGTCTTCGTTCGCTCTCCCGGCGGCAAGATAATCGGCGTCGGATCGTATCCTGCCTTGCACAGCGAGCGGAGAGTCTCTTGAAGATAATGGCTTGCCACATGCTTATCCGTCACAACCCCGATCTTCGGAGAGGTCGTAAAGGCAGTGAGCCTGGCCCCCATTGTCCCAAGTAATCCTGGGTGAAGGACGATGTTGTAGCTCCGCTCCCCCAACGTGACCGGTATAGTCTGTTCTACCACGCCGGCCATGCGCAACGACGGTCTCTCCCGGCTAAAAAATACCAGTCGCCTATCCGATTCTTCTTGGATAGGACTGACTGAATTCACGACCCACTTTACCTGCGATGATATTGAATTGCGACGGCTGACATCGGGGGGGATGGTACCACAACGGTTCGGAAACTAGAAGGTTTTCGGGTCTTGGTTATGTCGAATGCATTTGCCGGCCGGCTTGGACGCACAGACGACCGCGCCCGTCGCATTTTTTGCGACGGGCCGTGTCAGCATTGCTTGTGGTTGAAATACACAGGGGACGAGAGCCTACGCACTGGAAGCTCGAGATGAAGGGCTAGAACGTTCGCTACATGCTCTTCACAATACTGGGCGTTAAGAAGATCAGCAGCTCTTGTTTCGATACAGACTCGGTCTTCTGCTTGAAGAGCCATCCCAACACAGGCACACGAGAGAGATAGGGAATACCGGATACGCTGTTGCCCTGCGTATCGATAAAGACCCCGCCGATCACCATCGTCTCGCCATCCCGGATAAGTACCTGGGTATTGGCTTCACGGCGGTCGATACTGGGACCAGCCGGATTGCTTCGCGCACCGACGGCATTTCTGGTTGCGCGAACCTTCATCATAATCTGCTTACCGACTTCCTTAGGGTCTCGCGAGGTAATCTGAGGAGTGACATTCAATTCCAGGTTCGCATCCACAAAAGTTGTCTGGGTCCCCTGGAGGGAGGTCGTCTGGAACGGGATCGATTCCCCCTGCGAGATCTTCGCCTCCCGCTTATCCAGCGTGGTAACCTTTGGCGCGGCGATGACTTTGCTCAGACCGAGCAACTCACCTGCCGACAGACGCATATCCAACAACGCGCCATCTGCTTTTCCAATCGTGAACCCGACACCGGGAGTCGACACCAAACCACCGACTGTGGCAGGAAGATTGACCAGGAAGTTTGAGGTTTGAGCCATAAATGCTCCGGTATTACCCGTCCTGAAGTTCGCCACTCCGCCACCCGCGATGTTATTCAAATTCTGGATACCCCACTGAACACCCAGAGAGCGGGAATAGGTCGTATCCGCCTGCACGATCCTGGCTTCAATTTGAACTTGGGGTACTTCGAGATCAAGCCCATCGATCAGCTGTTTCATCACCCCAACTTTGCTTTCCGTATCCCGAACGATTAAAGCATTGGATCCCAGACTCATTTGCATCAACCCTCTCGGGCTCAAATACTGCCGAAGAGAGGTCATGAGTTCTGTCGCTTGCAGATTTCTAATATAGAACACCCGATCGACCAGCTCTTCTGCTTTTACCTTGGCATCCTTTACCATCGCTTCTTCATTCTGCTGTTTCGCAATGTTCGCCAGCGAATCGATCCAGAGAATATTCCCTTGCCTGATCTTGCCTAACCCATTCATCTTCAAAATCATATCGAGGGCCTGATCCCATGGCACACTCACGAGCTTCATCGTGACTTTGCTCTTGACCCCTTCACCGACGACCATGTTGAATCCACTCACTTCGGCAATGAGCCGCAGCACGTTACTGATATCCGCCTGCTGAAAATCCAATGAAATGCGCCGGCCGATATAATGCGTTTCTCCAACGACCAAATCATCCTTTGGCGTGGTTTTCTCTCCGCTATCTGCCACGGAGGTCATCTGGACGTTCTGCACATGAAATTTAGGTGAAGCACGCCGAACCGTGGCCATTGCCCGCTGGCCGATTCGAGAAGTAGCATCGGCCCACACCTGCGGCATCGTGGAATTCTCCGGCTGGGCAATTTCGATCGCCCCTCTAGGGTTAGAGTCTGTGCTTGCAGCCGCATCAGTACCAGCGCCTTCCCGAAGTGTCACAATAAGATTCGTTCCTTGAGGTTCAATCGAATACGTAGCCGTAGCGGAAAGATCAAACACGACCCGTACTCTATCGGCATGATAACCCAGACGCACTTGCTTCAATATCTGGTGATTCACAGGTATGACTGGCTTGTATACGGAGGAAGCCACGTGTGGAATGTCGATCATGAGTCGCCGCGCATCAAGACGTGTTACCTCGTGGACCAGCTCACCATCCCCCGAGATGACAACACGGATATCATCGACGCCACGCTGAATATCGACCGCGGTCAGGGTCTTCGCCGGGCCTCCCTCGATGCTCGACTGCATACCTGAATCGACATTCGGTATGTCGGTTGAGGCTCCCATCGATGGCATGGCCATCGGAGCGCTGAGCACTCCCACTGCCGAGAGCACGCGAACAAATACTGTCGTTGTCATGGTCAGCTTAGGTTTCATTCTGCGCCCTCTTTCGGGTGAAGGAGCTTGACATACTCCCGCTCCTGTTTGCTCCCATACACATCTGTAAACCGTTCTTGGACAACAATACCTTTATCCGTCACAGCAGTGACCATGCCATTATTGGGGCCAATACGCGTGCCTCGACGCACGGTATATCCATTCCCATCGGGCGTCTGAACCATAGCCGCATTGCCATAGGCCCCCCATACGACAGCGATCAGGTTTATCTCCGTGAGCCCAACCCGCTGGAGCGGAGGCAAAGTGGGGTCAATCGGTCCGAGTCCCGCCTGTTGCAACACCGGCACAAACGGATCGCGCCGGCCAGAGGGATCATAGGTATGTGCCCTCACCGGTTCCACCATTGGATTGAGTGCAGCCGCCTGAGCATTCTCATTGCCAGGAGCCACGGCTACGGTTGAAGACGGTGCATGCCGCGGTACTTCGTTGAGAGGAGGAACTTTTAAAGCATCCTGCTGCAGTGGGTTAATTTGTCTGGCATGAGAACTCATGCCAGGCGCAGCAAACCCCAGGCTGGCTACGGCCAGCAGTCCGGCACATCCAATCAGAACCATGCTTATCGTCTTCATAGTCAATCGCCAGTTTTCACAGTTGGCACTCATCGCTCATGACCTCGCACATATCCAAGACTCTGTCCCTATTTCTTTTGAGGCGCTGCAGGAACCATCGCGGCCGGCTTGGTTTCCTCTGGCGCCGCATAAGCGATAAGGTCAAACACGGTCTGTGTGACAACCCGTCCCTTCTCAAGCTTTGGCGCTCCCATCTTGAGGCCGGACACGGTTACAATTCGAGGCAACGCGTTGATCCGATCGAAAAACAAGGCTGCGGTATGGTAGCCGCCTGAAACCTCTACATTGACCGGCATGCGGACAAAGAGTTTCGATGAATCCTCGCTTTTGGGGCTCGGTTTCCACAGCTTAATGTCGAGTCCAAGGCGAATCCCCAAATCCGACACCTGCTTAAGCAACATCACCGCCTCCTCTTCAGGCGGCAATCGTTCTTTCTTTTTCGCGAGTTCAATCTCCAGTTGCTTGCTGGCGGCAATAAGCTCATCAAGATGCTTGACCTTAATGGTCAATGTCTGAATCTCGTTATCGAGTGTGCCAATTGCCCCCTGAAGCCCTGCAATCTCTACAGATTTTGGCTCGGCTATATAGTAGTAGAAGCCCACGATAATCCCTGCAAGAACCATTACAAGAAGCCCCGCCTTCTGAGCCCATGGGATTGACCGCAATAGGTCAAGATTTATAGAAGGCAGTTTCATGATTCTTACCCTTTGAGACGGAAACCAAGTTTGAACTGATAGATATTGAGCTGACTCTCCACCGCGGCGCGACTTTCTTGAAGATTGATATTCGAAAAATAGTCGGTCCGGCGCAAATTATTCACGAATTCCACCACATCGTCGTTGGTCGCTGCACGACCTTCAAGATCGACCTCTTTCCCGGTGACCGCCATTCTCACTAACCACACCTTCAGCGGGTCCAGACTTTGACTGACATGGTCGAGAGCCTTGACAGGGCCGACACGTGACTTTTCCAATTCGTCGATGATGCGATTTTTGTCTTCCAGCACTTTCTTCCGGTTTTCAAAATCAGAAACCTGCTTCACTTGTTCTTTCAGCTGTGCAACCTGCTTCTCCTTGTCGAGTTTTTCGGTCTGCCGCACGGCTATCTCTTCATCGAGTGAGGCCGAGTACCACCAGCATCCTGCTAGGGTAACGAGCAATAGCCCCACACCCAACAGCGCCTGTGCTCTGACATCATACTGAGGCTTCGCATTATGCCCCTTGGGCCCTGGCAGTAAGTTAATGCGAATCATCGGTCCCCTACCGATCTAAGGGCCAATCCAACCCCCACGGCAGCCAGCGGAGCCAATTCGGCCAATGTGTTCTGATCAAAATCGCTCCCTGAGGTATCGATTTCGCTGAACGGATTAGCGACCTCGACTACAGCCTGCATTCGATCTCTTAATTGGATGACCAAGCCCTTTACCTGAGCGCCCCCTCCACACAAGAGAACCTGTTGAACGTCCGCGTCCGCCATGGTTGATTTGAAGTAATCGACAGTCCGCGCAATTTCCGACGCAACCTCGGAATTAACACTGTCGACGACTGTGGTCACCGCATCCTGATTATTCCCCGCCGAACGCTCGCCTTTTTTCGTTTCCTCTGCCTCTTCGTAGGACATGCCCACTTCTCGTTGAATGGCTTCTGTATAGCGATTTCCTCCGATTGGAATATCTCGCGTGAACAGCGAGATGCCGCCTCGAACAATATTGATATTCATGACACTGGCGCCAATATTGACGAGCGCGGTCGTCTCATCCTGTGAAACAGGGTAGTTGATTGCGTGCATGTTTTCGATTGCAAAGGCATCCACATCCATGACGATCGGAACCAGCCCTGCCCCCTTGACGAGTTCTGTCAGCTCATTAATCTTGTCTTTCTTGGCTGCTACAAGAATGATCGACATCTCTCCCTGTGTATCACCCGCGGCCTCGGTAGAGGGCAACACACTGAAGTCGATGTTCACCTCATTAATATCGAAGGGGA
>CAMDRK010000101.1 GCA_945906715.1 Nitrospira lenta | reverse complement strand
ATGGGCATTGGGCAAGCGCTCGCCGTCGGTTTCTGTTTTTGGACGATGCACTCCATCGCGATCGCGCTCGGTCGTGGCGGGGCCTTAACGCCTCTGATCGCCGCCTGGATGGGGAATATGCTCTTCTTGAGTTTCGGCCTCTATCTGATGTTTAAAGTGAGGTACTAACGCAGGCAGGCTGAAGGGTAGAGATTAGGCTGAAGGCTGAAGGAAAGATGGGGCTGAAGTCTGGAACTTGGCTAAAGATAGAAGTGTTCGGACTCCGACCTTCAGCCTTACCACCTTCAGCCTTGAGCCCGCCTATCCCGTGGGCGGTTGACTGCTCCAGGCGCTTCCGGTAAGTAGAGCACGGGCATTATCAAAGGATCGTAAGAAGATGCGGGCACGTGTCGTCGTCACAGGGCTGGGGGTTGTCTCTCCGATCGGTATCGGAATCAGCGATTTTTGGAAAGCCGCCCTCGCCGGCCAATCCGGCATCTCGGCCATTTCATCGTTCGACCCCTTTCCCATGGAGGGGTACCGCTCCAAGGTTGCAGGTCAAGTGCGCGATTTTGCCGTTGAACGGTTTATCGATTCAGTCCAGGGTGAACGCGTGGACCGCTACGCCCAGTTTGGTCTCGTGGCTGCGAAAGAAGCACTGGCTGACTCGGGACTTCAGATGGCGAAGGAGAACCCTCACCGCGTCGGAGTCATCGTGGGAGCCGGCATGGGCGGGATGGTCATGGGCGAGCGTGAGATCACCCAGCTCTACCAGCAGCACAAACCCCACCGCGTCCATCCGAACTTTATTCCCGCCATTACGCTCAATTCGGCATCCGGCATTATCGCAATGGCCCACGGCGCCAAGGGCCCGAACCTGACCATTTCGACCGCCTGCTCCTCCAGCGCCCATGCGCTCGGGCAAGCCCTTCACTGTATCCGCGAGGGCCGTGCCGATGTAGTGATCGTCGTGGGAGCCGATGCCAGCATTACTCCGCTCGTCTTCGCCGGATTTTGTTCCCTGCGCGCACTCTCATCAAAATATAACGATAACCCTGAAAAAGCTTCTCGCCCCTTCGATCGGCTGCGCGATGGGTTTGTGATGGGAGAAGGCGCCGGAACGCTCATCTTGGAATCAGCCTCGCATGCCAAAAAACGCAAGGCGAGGGTCTATGCTGAAATCGCCGGCTACGCCGCCACCAACGAGGCCTATCACATGGTCATTCCCCGTGAAGACGGCCTGGAAGTGGCCCATACCATGAAGCTGGCCCTGGCGGACGCAGGTCTGACCCCGGCACAGGTGGATTACATCAACGCGCACGCCACATCGACAACCATCGGTGACGCTGTCGAAGTCAAGGCGATCAGGCAGCTATTCAAGTCGCGCGCAGACAAAATTACGATCAGCGCCACCAAGTCGCTGATCGGCCATACGCTTGGTGCGGCCGGCGCCATCGGGGGTATCGCCTCGGTGCTGGCCCTCCATACTGGCAAGATTCATCCGACCGCCAACTACGATGATCCGGATCCGGCTTGTGCATTGGCAGGACTCTCCCGATCGGCGCAAGAACGGCGCGTAAAAGTGGCCCTGCTGAACGCCTTTGGATTTGGCAGCAACAACGCCGCTGTGGTATTCAAACAGGCGACGGCAGAAGGCCGAAGGTCGAAAGGCTGAAGGGGCGAAGGTCTGGGATTGAAGTTCCAAACACTTCAGCCTTCCTACCCTGTCACCATTCACAGTTAACGACGGAGAACATCGATCGATGGCAACTGACCCGACCATATCGTTAAAAATCCGTACCGCCCTGGCTGAGTATCTGAAACGCGATCCGGACCAGATACTGGTCGCACAACATCTGCGTGACGATTTAGGTCTCGACTCCATGGCGGTGATCGAACTGCTGTACCGCATCGAGGAAGCGTTCGATCTCCAGATTCCCGATCATGACCTCGCAGGAATGACGACGGTCGGCCATGTCGTGAGTTATGTTGAGAAGCGGTTGGGGAAATCGGCCCCGGCAGCGCCGATCAAGAAATCAGGGAAGTCCCTGAAAGCAACGAAACCGGCGAAACAGTCGAAGCCTTCCAAGCCCAAAAGCAAAAAGAAATCCTAATCTCTATGGCAACGAAGGCAACCACTCAAATTTCATTGAAACAGATCCACGGCCTTGTCGGCGGAGAACTTGTCGGCTCGGCACAGGTTACGGTGACAAGCTTGGCCGGCTTTGAAACGGCAGGCCCGAACGATCTGACTTTTGTGACCGGGGATCGGATACTCAAGACGAGCACAACAACTAAAGCCGGAGCGCTCCTCGCCCATCGGCGTCTAACTGAGATCGCCAATCCTCACATCGTTGTGGCCAATCCCGCACTGGCCTTTGCGCAGGTCGCCAGGACATTCTTTTGCCCTGTTTCCCCTCCTCGTGGAGTTGATGCAGCTGTCGTTCGTGGCGCCGACACGCAGATCGGCCCCGATGTCTCGATCTGGCCAGGTGTTACCCTGGGGGACCGGGTTACCATTGGCGCGCGAGTGACGCTCTACCCCGGTGTGTTCATCGGCAACGATACGACGATCGGAGACGATTCGCTGTTATACCCCAACGTGGTCGTGAGAGAAAGCTGCACGATCGGCGCGCGGGTGATCGTGCATAGCGGCACGGTGATTGGAAGTGACGGATTCGGCTATGTGCAGGACCAAGGGCATCATTACAAAATTCCCCAGCTCGGTGGAGTCACGATCGAAGAAGACGTCGAGCTCGGGGCGAACGTCACGATCGACCGAGCCACACTCGGCCAAACGGTCATTAAGCAGGGCACCAAGATCGATAATCTGGTTCAAATCGCCCACAACGTGACCATCGGCGCCCATTCTATCCTCGTGGCACAGGTCGGGATCGCCGGTAGCACGCTCGTGGGACATCACGTCATGATCGGTGGGCAGGCAGGGCTGGCAGATCACATCGTCATCGGAGATCAGGTCATGATTGCCGCCCGCGCAGGAGTCAACCGCAGCCTCGAACCCAACCAAATCGTCTCAGGGGCTCCTGTGATGCCGCATGAAGTCTGGGTTAAGGCCCAAGCGGTTATTCCACGGCTCCCTGAACTCCGGCAGGCTATACGCACCCTAGAAGAACGAGTGAAGCAGCTGGAAGCACCACCCAAGAAAAGAAAAGGTAAAGGGTGAGGGGTAAGGGGTGAGGACGTTAGGGGTTAGGCGTGAGGCGATAGGGAGAATGTTGAATGATGAATGTTGAATGGTCGGAATCGACCTGTGGGCTCCGAGCATTTACCATTGACCATTCGTTTGATTCCTGAATCCCTTCAGCCTGCATCACTGTTCCCCTGCTGCCCCTCTAGTCCACTACTCCACGCCAACAGAACAACTTCGCCCAGTAGAATCCCGCCCAGGGCATCAAGGCAGCAGGAAACATGTTGAGATCGCCGTACATGTAGGCTGCGGCTGATGAACCAAAGACCAAGACCGCTCCTGCAACGGAGATGGCCGTGACAAAGCCACGGCCAGGATGTTCGATCGTTGGCGCCTCAGGCTCTGCCTTCCCCCTCGTCTTCTTGTTACGTTGAGCCATCCAACTACGCATCTTTGCCGCATAGACTTCGGGAAATGTTTTAAAGAGATAGCGGTGATAGCGAGCCTGCCCATACCCACAGCCTGCGCCGACGACGATTAAGAGCGAGCTGCTGAGAAACGTCACCCAACTGTACGTATGGTTCGCCAGTAGTTGATAGGCGAGCGCCCCTACCCCGCCGACCATGCAGACCAGTCCGATTGTCCCGGCAGGGAGGAGGATGTGGGTCCGGACATAATAGCGAGCTTGTTCGTCGATCTTCTCCGGCTTCAAAACACTCACAAGTTTCGGCATCGATACAGTCTCCCATGCAACAGGCTGAGATCAAGGCTAAGGAACCAGGCAGCCTCAACCTTCCTCAAACCGGCGGCATCATACCATCCTTCCACAGCAGGTTACACGGATGAGAGTTGTGGGTCACCGCAAAGGGGAAACACTATGAATAACAAGGGAAAGTGGAGAACCTGTGGATGACCAATGAGAAATGGCAGGCAGGATGGTCTGCTTTCACCCCATAGGCACCCATCGCCATACTCAACAGCTCAGAGACAGATGGCGACGATGAAACGCTGCTTGCAGAGAGACATTTAGCAATTATCTGCAACAAACACCGCGAAGGAAAAGGTGATAGTGACCCAAGGTTTTAGCCCAGCTCATTCTGTGTCCACAAAATCTGTGCATGGCATGTGGATAACCATGTTGATGAACGGCCCATAATACGCCGTACCACGGCGCCTTACACATTGCCCAATCCATAGGCAGCATAATCCGTGCAATTTCATCGAGATGTAATTTCTCAGAAGAAGCTTGTATGTGGCATGAATGCAGATTACGCATGACAGGGAATCTTCTTTAGCGTCAAGCGTACAGAAGTGTACGGATTGATAGAACCAAGTTTATGTGAGACTCGCGTGAAAAGCGGGACGAGCGAGACGAACGGCGGTTCAAGGTTCCAGGTTCGAGGTTCGATGTTTCTGGAACTTCGAACCCGGAACTTCGAACTTCAGATCGTGCCTATCGCGCTAGGCTTGCCCGTCGCGTGCTTGAGAAGTCGGCAAGATAGCACTGATCGCCGATCGCTCGACGCGCCCGATATTACCCCACTGTTCCGCCATCGGGATCAATGAGTGAATCCTTGTCTCAACCGTTCCCAGCCGCTGCGCCAAGGTGGATGTTTTGCGATAGGCCGCGACCATGAGAAAGGATCGCAGCCCTTGCAAAAACATTGTGATCATCGTCGCCTGCACACGGCCGGCCAGATCGTAGAGGGCCTCGACTTGCTGGAAAATCGGATCAAGCTGAGACGCCGTGACAAAATCTGTCGCGCCCTGCGCGCGTATATTTGCAAGAGAGGAACTAATGATCGGAACACGCGTGCGGACTTCTTGAATGAACTCGTCGTCGAGTCGGTCGAGTTCAGCTAAGATACGCCCAACGCCGGCGACATCCAGACGTTCGGCTTCCCCTTCCGCTCGTTGAATCACCGCCTCCAACACATCGCGAGCCGGCTGGAGCGACCGGGCACGTGCTTGTTGCAAATTTCGAAGGGCATCAAGGAGCGGGACACTGGAGTTCACGGTGAGCTGAACCTGCGCCTGGGAAAGCGAAGATTGTTCCATTTCAACGCCAGGAAGCGCTTGCACGAATTCGCTCGCCCTTTCCACTGGAACGTTATCGATCCCAACAGAATTATCCTCTTGGTCTTCCGCTAACCGGCGCACGGCGAGAGTAATCCGATCCAATCCCGCCTGAAGTGACTGGAGCGCCGCCGACATCGCATGGGGCTCTTGGCGACCTACATCATGGAGAATCGGAAGCAGATTCGAAGCCATCTGCTCGATAACCTGAAGCTGTACTGTCGACGCTGATTTGCCAAGATTCGTAATCCCATGCAAGAGAATCCCGTAGAGCTTCGGACGCACCGTTTCGTTGGCCCCTTCAGCAAGCGGTTTCACCACCGTCTGAATTTGAGCCAGCCATTGATGCGCTTCGAGGGCGAATAACCCGATTACTTCCTTTTGGAAACTGGCATCCGCAAGATCCTGCGCAGGAGACCGCACAGTCCATCGATCCTCGCCAGACCGAGACGCCGTTCCCTCTTCCGGCCCAGACGTTATGGACTCGACAGCATCTTTGATTGCACTTGCGAGAGAGTCCAAGCCATCCAAAAGCGCCGTAAACTGATCGGATGCCTGAGGAGGGAAATCCGATGCCTTCTCACCGGTCTCATCTTCGGGAAACGATGCCCGTGCGATATCTGGCGGCTCCAGCGTTTCGAGGACCGACACAAGGGGCGTACAGCTCAGATCCATTTGCCGCCCATCCTGACCATAGCCCGTATCACTCTCGACCCAGACGACCGGCCGGAGTGGAAAGCGCGTATTGACGCGTATGACAGATCCGACTTCACCGGTAGTCAATCGTACCGACGTACCCAAGGGATAGGCCGACAACTCCTGGATTAAAGTTTTGACAATTTCGCGAGGGAACGCCGTCCGTTCCGCCACCAACAATTCTCGAACCGCTTCGTGAGGGAAAAATCGGCGGCGATATCCACGCGGACTCACGAGGGCGTCAAAAACATCCACCAGGCCGATGATTTGAGCAAACTCATTGATCTGCCGTTCCTTCAGCTTGTTCGGATACCCCTGACCGTTCCACCGCTCATGTGCCTGGCGCACGACTTGCGCCAGCCAGTCGTATTTCACACCCGCCTTTTGAATTGCCTGATAGCCGAGTTCTGGATGTTGTTCAATCAACGCGCGTTCATCAGAGGTCAACCGAGCCGGCTTGGCTATCAGTGATTGCGGCACAGCAAAGAGCCCGACATCGTGCAGGAGCCCCGCGAGGGCAAGCCGTTCCAGCTCTTTCCCATGATATCCCAGCCCCATGCCGACCTTCGTCGCCAGAATCCCGACATTCACGAGATTCGTAATCAGCGGAGGGCCTGCCGGACCACTCGTAGCCTGAACGAGCAATCGATCGCTTCTTTTGAGCGATGCCACAACTTCCGTCGCCAGGACAGACAGGGGCTCTAAATCGAGTGCGTCTTGCCGCTGCACAGCAAGAGCCAACTCCGTCAATTGCTCCTGAGCCCTGCGATACCAGTCGGCCGTGCTCAGTTCGTTCATGGCGTGGGACCATCCTCACGGGACATCATATTAGGTGTGATCCGAAGGCTGAAGGCCAGTCGAGGATAAATGTTGAATTTTGAATGTGCAATGTTAAGTGTTCTGAATTCCGATTCCGGCAATTCCACATTCATCACTCCACATTCAAAATTCACCATCGGCCTCAGTCTGCCTGAAGCGCCTGATCAATCGCGGCACGTTGAGCCCGCCCATGCTCTACCCACAGGCGAATGGCATCGCTCATCATGTGCAGCCGTGACGTCACTGATTCTACCCGCGTGGCAGCCAGAAGCACTCGTCGCTGCGTTACCATGGTCAGCAATACATGGAGACCGGTGAAAAACATCATGGCCGAACCGGCATTCACCTGCTGCGCCTCCGCGCGCAACTGCGCGACATCTTGCAGAGAGGCTTCGAGGGCTACCCTATGTGCGGAGAGGTCACTCCCGGCCATCTTGAGAAGGCGCATCTTCTTTATAATTTCTGGCACCTGCGCATCAATCGCTTTCAGAAACGACTCTTCTGCTTCGGACACCCGCGCAAGATATCCTTGAACGATCGTGGAGTCGATACCCTGGACACCGGCTTGAATCTGCCCTTCCATCTGCTCAATCAGGCTCAGAATCACGTTACGCCCGGACCCTGTATCGGAGGACTGTTTATTTTGTAGTGCCTGAAGCGTTTTTAGAAACTTTTGAGGAGAGAGACCGGCATCAACTATCTCAGCCACCTCACCGCTTCCTTCATCGTCGAAAGAGACGCCCGTCGCCTGGGTCAATGCTGTATGGATCAATCCCAGCTGTTTACAGAGCGAAAGAAAGTCCTGAGCGGATCCCGCCTTCAGTGGATCCTGGAGGGCTTCGATCAACGGAAGCGCAGCGAAACTGGCTTGCGTGACATCTGGAAGATCGATCGTGGCGGCAGTGCCTCCGAGACTCGTCACTCCTGCCGACATTGTATGAATCAGCTTGGCATGCCTCTTCGGCGCCGGCCCTTGTTGCAGCTCGTCAAGAGCGTCATGAATACTCTGAAGCCATTCGTGCGCTTCCTGAACGAAGAGCACGATCAGCTCTTTCTGAAAATCGTCTGTGTTGTCGGCAGTCATGATGTCAGTTCGTCACAATAGTGGCAATCCACGGAAAAGAATCGTACAGGATCAAGGCCGCCTTTTTCCGCTTCCCAACTGGGAAGCCAATCCCGCGATCTCGCCAAGCTTTCTTGCCATTTCTTCGAATCGTTTGGTGGCTAGATCGGCCTCTTGTTCAGTTTCAGTCATGCGCTTCGCAAGCAAGCTATTTCGTTCCCGTTCCATCTGAAGTAATGCTTCAAACTCATGGGCTTTCTGCGTCGCCGGCTCAGTCTCTGAGATGCGCGTGGCAAGCGCGTTGGTTTTCTTTCGTTCTTCTGCGAGCGCTTCTTCTAAGCTGCCTGCTCGCACAGCAAGCTGCTCACTCGCGGCCACACGATGAGTCAAATCCCTCGTACACTCCTGCTCCTGCAGAAGCTGTTGCGACACCTGTTGGTAGCGAGTCGCCGTCTCTTCCATCTCGGTCATCTGTTCAACCAGTTGCTTAGCAGCCTGGCGTTCAGCCTGCAACGCTCCCTCCAGCTCCCTCACACGCCCGCCCAGACTATCCGCCACAGATGCTTGCATCTTGGCCTCAACGGTCTGCGCTCTTTCAACTTCCAGCAAAGATTCAAGCTCTTGTACCCGAGCGATGGCACTGTCAAGCTCTGTAACTTGCTTCTTCAGCTGAGCCGTTTGCTCTCGCTCACTTGCCAACATCGATTCAAGTTCCTTAACGCTGTCCAGCTG
>CAMDRK010000100.1 GCA_945906715.1 Nitrospira lenta | reverse complement strand
TTGAGCTGGACGATGGTCCAGCTCAACCACGATTCTTCTGCTCAGACGACGGCGATTCCCGGTTCTCGGACGTCCCCTCCTGTTGCCGTCACTCTTGAGCGCGCTCCAGCTCGGTCCCTGTCAACGGAAAAGCCTAGTGTGGTGGAGCTTGAGTCGTCGCCGGCGCAGCCGGTGCCGCCCCAGGGCCCTGCGCTCACAGTGCCGGAGGAAGTGGTCGCTCTGCTGCAACAGCGCCATGATGACTTGGATGCGCGTGAGAAGGCGGTTCGGACGTCGGAGGAGCGGCTCACGATTCTCAGAGCCGAACTTGAGCAGATATTGAGCAAAATCGAAGCGGCAGACCCTGAGCGTCTCCGTCTCAAGGAACAGCAGGAGAAAGGCTCTGGAGGGCAAAGCGCGGCAGAGAAGAAACGGGCAGTCGAGTTGCACAATCAAAAATACGGACAGCTGACCAAGATGTATGAAAGCATGCCTGCCGAGGAAGCGGCGGCACGAATCGAGCGGATGCCGGATCGGAAAGCGTTGGAGATTCTCCGGCTCGTGAAAGGTAAAACTGCCGGATTGATCCTTGCGCAAGTGAAGGTCGATCGCGCGGCGAAGCTCACCGAACAGCTTCTCTCCAACCCCTGACCCGTTCGTTTCTTCCGATTGCTCCCGGCAGTTGTTGCCCCACCGACCGGCATCTTTTTCCTCTACCCTGGATGTCTCTCAGCGATAGCGTGAAAGCCCCCGCCATTCGATGCCTGTCGAGCCGTTCTATCTGGCATGAGCCTTGAATTGCTTCACGTTCGACGACGTGCATTCATGACCCACTAGAACGACGAGGACATATGGATCTTCATCAACTCAGTCCACAGATCGGCGCAATGCCAGCGAGTGGAGAGCTGTCATTCGGCGCTGGAACGTCGCTTGGATCTCCCTCTCAGGAGAGCGGATTTTCCTCTGTCCTGCAGGCCGCATCGCAGCGGATCGATGCCAGGAGGGAAGCAAGGTCGCGCGCCTTTCAGGCAGAGCGCGAGAATCGGCCCTCCGGCACGACGCAGCCGGTTCACCGGGGCCTGTCATCCAAGACCGAGGGCAGCCGGAGGGCCACGCGGCCTGCCGCTCAAGCAGAACATGAGAATCGGCCCCCCGGCACGACCCAGGCGGTCCACCGTTCCCTGTTGCACAAGGCCGCGGGCGCCACGGAGACTGAGTCTCGCTTGCCTCACACAGAGCCCGATGACGAGCCCTCCACAACTGCGTCCGATGTTCCGACGCCCCTGCTGGACGAACCCTCTTCCCGTACCGACACAGAGTCTCACTCCTTGCAGGCCGAGAGCGGTGACGATCCATCCCCGGCCACGTTAGGCGCTGCTCCCCTGCTGGTCTCGCTCGCCGGAGCTCCGATGGTCATGCCGGCCGCTACGGCCGATTCCACGCAGAATGTGACCGGTTCAGACATAGTGACGAGCGAGGTCGGGGGGCGCGTAGTTGTATCCGAATCGCCGATGAGCCAGCCGGCCATTCAACCGGCTGAGGGTGGCGCGAGCGCGGTCCCTTCGGAGAATAGAGGGGGCGATGTTGTCGAACAGCAGAGGGCCTCAACCATGGGAAATACGGTTGCCATTGTGGCTCCGCCGGCGGCTGAGGAAAAGCCCAGCCTGGGACGAACCGATACGGACATCCCGGGTGCGGTGCAATCCGACAGAAGCCTGCCGCTCTCAGTGGAGGAGAGTCCGACGGCTGAGAGCATGGCTCTCAATCAGGGGGCTCCAATCAAGGGGCAGTGGGAGAGAGAGATTCCACAGGCTCCGGTTCTCTCCGGGCAGGACGCGGCACAAGGACAGGCTCCGGTTCAGCCCGTCCCGGTGCCGGCTCAACCGACTCGCCGAAATGGTGACGGGAGTGAGACCCAGCCTGAGCGGTCACCGATGCAACCGATCCTGAGCGAGGCCGAACCGTCGCTTCGTCAAAAAAATACGCTGGAATCATCTGACTCCCACACAGCGGAAGCCCTGGCCGGCCATACGAAGGTGGAAGGACAGGGTCTCAACACAGAATCGGACGGCCAGAGGAAAGAAGAGGGGATGAAGTGGCTGGCGCATGTCGACCTTCAATCGGTGGACATCTCATCGCGTAGGTCACAGGAACCGGCGACCGAATCGCTCGACTCAGGCCCTCAGTATCTGTCGTATCAACAGGGCCAAGGCGGCGCTGCGTCGACTATCAAGTCCGCTTCCGCGCCGGCGGTTCCTCCGACGTCTCAGACGAATTCGCTCAGCCCGGATACTGAGACCGCACCGACTCCGCTGACCCATGCGGTTCAGTTCGATTTGGAGCCGGCGGACTTTGGCCAGCTGCGGGTACGCCTCGTCATGTCCGAGCACACGGTCCATACACATCTGTCGACCGACCGAGCCGAACTCGGTCAGATACTCACGGGCCGGCAGGAGCAGTTGAGCACGCAGTTGTCGGCAGCCGGATTAGACTTAGGGCGTTTTCAAGTTCAGGTCAATCAGGAGCGAGCCAGCCATTCAGGACAGGAGTGGCCATCGCAGGCCCATGGCGGCACATCCCACCAGCAGCGAGATGCTCGGCAGCAGGAGCACTCGCCTGAGACGCCGGTTTCTTCGCAGAAACGAACCGGTGTGCTCAGCTTATTTGCCTAACGTACCATCGAAGGAGACGCCTCATGAGCACAGTCAGCGCAACGACCTCGGCCACGCTCGCATCCGCCGCCGCGCCATCCCCGACAGTTCTGAAACAAAAAGATCTCGGCAAGGACGACTTTCTCACCTTACTCGTGACTCAGCTGAAGAACCAGGATCCATTGAAACCGATGGACAGCTCGTCGTTCATCGCGGAACTGGCCCAGTTCAGCCAACTGGAACAAAGCGCGAATCAAGTCGCGCTGCTCCAAAAGAGCCTCGATGCGCAGAGCGTGAGCCTGCAATATTCGTTGTTGCCGCTGGTCGGGCGAGACGTGCGTGTCGAAGGGGCGATGATTCAATTGGGCGCCACGCCTGTGACGCTCGATTACAGCCTCAGTCAGGACGCCGCGTCGGTCAGCCTCTCCATTCTGAATGCGTCGAACCAGGTGATCCGCACGGGAATCCTTGGGCCGCAGGACGCCGGTTCGCAACAGATAGCGTGGGATGGGAAAGATCGGAACGGCACGATGATGCCGCCTGGAATCTATACCTATGCCATTACGGCCCGGGATGCTCAGAATCAGGCCGTGCCTGTGACGGCGACATCGCGCCTGACGGTCACCGGTATCAGGCAGGAAGATGGGCAGCCGAAACTGGCAGTCGGCGATCTCACGATCGATCCCGGCTCCGTCATCGAATTTCGCTGAGACAGAGAGACACGACGGCATCATATTTTTCTTACAGGATTCAGCAAGGAGGTAGATCATGGGCATTTTATCCGCATTATTCGCCGGAGTGAGCGGTCTCAACGCCAACGGTACGGCCTTGTCGGTGATCGGGAACAACATTGCCAATATGCAGACAGTGGGGTTCAAGTCCAGCAAAGCGACCTTTGCCGATCTGATCAGTTCCTCTATTTCAGGCGGGTCCGGATCCGTTCAGACCGGCATCGGCGTGGCGCTGACTTCTGTGCAGGGCAATTTCTCGCAAGGCTCCTTGGCCACCTCGGCGAACGTTCTCGATCTGGCAATCGATGGCAACGGCTTCTTCGTGGTGAAAGATGCCCAGGGGGGCACCTTCTACAGTCGGGCCGGCGCGTTTCGGTTGGACAAGAATAACAACGTCGTCGATCCTAGCGGGTTTCAATTGCAAGGATTTCTCGCCGATACCACTGGGACGATTACCGGATCGATCGGTAATGTCTCCCTTCCCTCCTCCACGGCCGCGCCAAAGGCCACAGGCCTAGCGTTCCTTGCCGCAAACCTAAACTCGGCGACGGCGGTCACGGGGGTACAAGGAAATGTGGTCGGCTCTGCGGCGGCTACTATTGCTGTGCCCACCGCCGCTGGCAATCTTTCCTTTAACATTAATCTGAACGGCGACGGAGCTCAGACTGTCACCGTGGCTGCCGGCATTGCGACGAATGCGGCGTTAGCCACCGCGATTCAGAACGCAGTGCGGGCGCTGACGCCCGCCGATCCCTTCCGTACCGCGGCCTATACGGGCTTCACCGCCTCGGTCAACGCCTCAGGGGTCTTTACGTTTACCTCCGGCCTTGCAGGGGCGACCGCGAATAGTACTGCCAGCACCGGAGTCGTCGCCATCACAGCCAACGGGGCCGACACCCTGGCCGCGAATCTCAATATGCTGGCCGGAACCTCCACGACCGGTACCAACTTCACCCTCTCCGATCCGACGGGGAGCTCGAATTTCTCGACCTCCATGACCGTGTACGATTCTCTTGGAAATAGCCATCTTCTGACGACCTACTTTACCAACGTCGGAAGCAATAGCTGGAACTACAATGTGACAGCCAACACCAACGATGTCGTGACAGCCAACTATCATGCGGCCAACATCGATGCTACGTTAGGGATCGTACGGGTCGGAGCTGGGACGTTGACGTTCGGGACGGACGGCACGTTGGATCGCGAGAGCGTGGCCCTTCGCTTCGATACCGGGACGGCTGCGGGCGCAGCCGGGACAGTGCCGGGACAGCTCCTGATCGACTTTAACGGTGCGACCGCCGATCAGCTGGTCACCTATAACTTCGGCTCCAGCGTGACGACGGAAGGCGGCAATGGATTGGACGGCACGACCCAGTTCGGGTCCCAATCCGCGGTTGTGCAGTTGACGCAAGACGGCTATTCGGCCGGCTCGCTCCAGGCTTTCTCGGTGGATGGGAACGGTGTGATCAACGGACGCTTTTCCAACGGCCAGTTGAGAGCGCTGGCCCAAGTCGTGTTGGCGCGATTCCCCGACGCGCTGGGACTGACCAGAACCGGAAACAACACGTTTGCCGAGTCCGGCGGTTCAGGGCAGCCGGTAACGGGTGTGCCGGAGAGCGCGGGATTGGGAAAACTGAAGTCCAATACGCTGGAACTGTCCAATGTCGACTTGGGCGAAAGCTTCATCGACATGATCGCGGCCCAACGCGGCTTCCAAGCCAATTCCCGCGTCATTACGACGTCCGACGAAATTCTCCAGGAACTCGTCAACCTCAAACGGTAGACCCATCTCATGAGCTGGGTTATGCGCCGTCGCGCGCGTGGCCCAGCTCATGGAACCCAAGGTTCCCCAGAAGACCTAGCTGAAAACTCCAGCCTTCTCTCCGGCGATCCCTGTCAGAATGTTGACATCGTCAATCGCCTGGCAGCCTGTCGTATCGTCCGGCCTGCTGCCTGCGCCCTGTCATGAGAAATTCACGCATTTGGCGCGCGGTTCTCGCACGGCGCGCTAAATGCCGTGCAAGATTCTTGTGGCATACGCATTGCAAACTCCTAGTTCCTGTCACCGTTCGACTGGAGGAGGATCTTATGGCAGATGCAGCAGCGACCGCCGCGGAGACTGAGAAGTTGCCGGTATCAGGCTCGCCCGGTATATCCATGAAGATGGTCATCGTTCTTGTGGTAGCCGCACTCGTGCTTGGTCTTGGCGGGGCCTTTGTGATGTTCAAACTCATGGCAGGAGGGCATGGAGGAGAGGGGGCGAAAACAGAGGCAGGCGCGGCGAAAGGGGAGAGTCACGGCGAGGCTGACAGCAAGCCGGTGGCAGCCGAGGCGAAACCTGGCGCAGTGAAGGCCGTCGGGCCCGGCGTGATGTTCGACGTGGAACCCTTCATCGTCAACTTAGCCGACATGCAGGAAGTCCGGTATCTCAAAATAACCGTGAAGTTGGAATTGGAGACTCAGGAGGCGTCGGTCGAACTGACCAGTCGCATGCCGCAGATACGCGACACCGTGCTCGTGCTCTTGACCAGCAAGGATTCCGCATCGATCAGAACCTCGCAGGGGAAGTTTCAGCTGCGGGATGAAATTACGCAACGGATCAACAGTTTCCTTCCCAAGCCGTCCGTCCGCACGGTGTATTTCACAGACTTCGTCGTGCAATAGCCACAAGGGCGACTCGTGATATGGAAAAAATTCTTTCCCAAGACGAAATCGACGCGCTTCTCAAGGGGGTGAGCTCCGGCGAGGTTGAAGCCAAGCCGCAGGGCGAAGCCCCCGCGGCAACGGGAGCGAAGCAGTACGATCTGTTCAATCAAGAGCGGATTATTCGCGGGCGGATGCCGACGCTTGAGCTCATCAACGATCGCTTCATTCGCCACCAAGCGATTTCGTGGGGAACGGCGCTTCATGACACCATCGACTTTGCCGTCGTCGGCACCCAGATCACCAAATTTGGAGAATTCCTCAAAAAAGTTCCCATGCCGTCCTCGATGAACGTGTTTCATATGGAGCCGCTTCGCAGTAATGGGCTTTTCGTGATGGACGCCTTTCTTGTCTACCTGATTGTGGATTATTTTTTTGGAGGCAAAGGGCAGACGCACGTCAAGCCGGAAGGACGGGATTTCACTCCCATCCAGCTGCGTGTCATCAAGAAACTGGTCCATCAAGCATTCCTCGATCTCGAGAAAGCCTGGGAGGCGCTGATGCCGGTCAAGATCCAGCATGTGCGATCGGAAAGTAATCCTCAATTCGCCATGGTCGTCTCCGCATCCGAGATTGTCGCCGTCGTGACCCTGCAAGTCGTGATCGGCGAAACGGCGCGCGATCTGTTTGTCGTCTATCCCTACTCCATGCTCGAACCCATCAAAGAAAAACTCTATTCAGGATTGGTCTCCGATCATGTCGAGCAAGACGGAGGGTGGGCCGGCCGGTTTCGCGACAGATTGCAAGACTGTCCGCTCAATATCACCGTTCGACTCGGCACGGCCTCCGTCACAGTGCAAGACGTGCTGAATTTTACGCCAGGGGACGTCATTGTCCTGGATCAACGTCCGGGGGATCCCCTGGATTGCTTTATCGAGGGGTACCTAAAGTTTCAAGGTAGCCCGGGTGTGTACAAGGGCAATCACGCGTGCCGTGTATCGAAGGTCATTGCGTAAGCGAGTTCTGTCACTGAGGAGAATTGTCTATGGCTGAGAGTGGGATGACGAAGTCCGAATCGAACGCTCCATCCATTCAGGCGGCGTCGTTCCCGCCGGTCGACAGTGGGGGAGCCGTGCCGACTCAGAAAAATCTTGATTTCATTCTCGATATTCCCATGCAAGTGACCGTGCAGGTGGGGTCGACCAAGATGGCGATTCGCGAACTGCTGCAGCTCGGGCAGGGGTCCGTAGTCGAACTGGAAAAGCTGGCGGGTGAAGCGATGGAAGTGCTGGTCAACAACAAGCTGGTGGCGCGAGGCGAAGTGGTGGTGGTGAACGAAAAATACGGCATCCGTCTGACCGATGTCATCAGCACGGTCGAGCGGGTTCAGCAACTCGGGTAGGGTCTCTCTGGTCTGTCTAGTCGGTCTGGTCTGTCTGGTCCAAACAAATACACCAGATTGACCAGAGCGACCGAACAGACGAGACCGACCCCTAGGCAGAGAGGAACGGAGACGGCATGGTTGACTTTTGGGACAGTTTCCTGCGGATGGCGTCCGCCCTCGCCCTTGTTCTGGCCCTGATTGCCGGACTGGTCGCCCTGATTCGTCGATTTTCCGGCACGCGCTGGTTCGCTGGTACACGCTTATTCTCGCCTGTGGCCGCACCGATCGTCCAGGTGCTCGGCAGCGGGTACATCGGCCCGCGAAAAACCATCTCGCTCGTGTCGGTGGCGGGAGAGTTTTTGATTGTCGGTGCGACTCCGACGGACCTGGTCTCGTTTGGGCGGATCACCGATCAGGAACAGGTCAGGCAATTGCTGTCGAAGATTGCTTCCGGCAACCCGTTGGTCTCTCCCGGGCTTTCATCAGGTTTTCCCGGCCAGGCCTCTACGGAGAGGGAAGGCGGCCATGCCACTGTCTAATCGTTGGTGGAGGGTAGCGGCTCTTTCTCTCCGATGTCGGCATGAGTTGCGGACGGGCGCGCTGTTCGTCGCACTGATGCTGTGCCTCTGTCTTGGTTTCGCGCAGGATGCCGTGGCCGGGGCTAATCCGTCTGTCACCATCGATTTGGGGCAGACCGGTCCGAAGCAAACTGCGGTTGTTTTTCAAATCCTCGCGCTACTCACGGTGCTCTCGCTCGCGCCGGCGTTCTTTATCATGGTCACGTCGTTCACCAGAATCGTCATCGTGCTCTCGTTTCTCCGCCAGGCCTTAGGCACACAACAAGTACCGCCGAATCAAGTCCTGATCAGTCTGGCCTTGTTCCTCACCGTCTTCGTCATGGCGCCGGTGGGGCAGACGGTCTATACCGAGGCGGTGGAGCCCTTGATCGCCGAAAAAATTTCCTACGAGGACGCCTGGGCGAAGGGCATTCAGCCGATTCGCGCGTTTATGCTGCGACAGGTCCGCGAGAAGGATCTGGATCTCTTCATCGAGCTGAGCAAGCTTCCAAAACCGGAAACCGTCGATCAGGTGCCCATACATGTGGTGATTCCCGCCTTTATTTTGAGC
>CAMDRK010000099.1 GCA_945906715.1 Nitrospira lenta | reverse complement strand
GGTACGTTGAGGATTTCGATGAGCCGAGAACGAAGCTGGCGGGCTTTTTCAGCATCCTGGTAGAGGAAGGATCGTGATTCTGTGATCTCAGACCACTCCACCGCGCCACGCCCATCCGGGGAAGGCACATTCCAGGGCAACCTCTTCACGCCGGCCTCGTCGATCTTGGAGCTGCGCCATGTCTCCTGCGCCTACGAAACCGGACGCCCTGCAGTCCAGGAAATTTCGTTTGCGGCGCGAGAAGGAGAAATTCTCTGTCTACTTGGTCCTTCAGGGTGTGGGAAAACAACGATTCTGCGGGCAATAGCCGGATTTGAACCGGTTCGCTCCGGCCAGCTGTTCTTGTCGGGCCAACTCGTATCGTCGCCCGACGTGATGACCCCTACAGAGAATCGACACGTCGGGATGGTCTTTCAAGAATATGCCCTGTTTCCCCATCTACGCGTGCAGGACAACATTGCCTTCGGACTCCATCACCTCTCTCGAAGCGAACGCGCCTCGCGGGTACAGGAGATGCTGCGCCTCACAGGACTGGAAGGATTCGAGCGGCGATATCCTCACGAATTATCGGGCGGCCAGCAACAGCGGGTTGCGTTGGCCCGCGCCCTCGTCCAGAATCCCGTCGTGCTGCTGCTCGACGAACCGTTCAGCAATTTGGACCCTGACATGGCTGGACGAATGCGCCAAGAATTGCACGATCTGTTACGCCGGACGAAGACAACAACCGTACTCGTCACGCACGACCATGACGAGGCCTTTGCCATGGCCGATCGAATCGCCGTGCTTAACCAAGGCCGACTGGAGCAATTCGATACACCGGAAATGATGTACCACATGCCGGCCACACCCTTCGTCGCCGACTTTGTCGGTCAAGCGGACTTCATTCCTGGAACTGTATCCCAAGGCATGGTCCACACCGAACTGGGGGAGTTTCCCGACACAATCGAGTGCACGGACGGCACCAACGTGGTCGTGATGATTCGACCGGACGACATTCACCTTGTTCCCACGGAAGGCGCCCGCTCGCGAGTCATCTCTCGCCAATTCCACGGTTCGGAAAATCTGTACACCGTCAGTCTTCCCTCCGGACAAATTGTCCATAGTAGTCAAGGCTCTACGAGCGTCTATCAGGCTGGCACGACAGTGGAACTTCGTGTCCTGGCGACCCATACGGTGCTCTTTCGGCAAGAGAAGTCCACGGGATAAGTTTGGCAGCCGGTCCGACCGACCACACGAAAGCATTGACAGGCTTTTTCACGATCTGGCATTGATAGATGCTCACGCAGGCCCCTAGCCTGGCGGTCTGTGTCTTACTAAGAAATTGAGGCCCCGCCCATGAACGCGCTCAAAGACCTCGTTGATTATGGAGTTATCGGCCTCCTATTGGCGCTCAGTATCTGGACAGTGGCCATCGCGGTGGAACGGTGGCTTTTTTACCGGCGTATCGATCTTACCCAATACCCCAACAGCCTGGGATTGGAGATGGCTCTGACCAAACACCTGGTCATCATCGGCACGGTAGCTGCGAACGCCCCCTATATCGGTTTACTGGGCACTGTGTTCGGTATTATGCTCACTTTCCATACGATGGGAACATCAGGTACCATGGCGGTCAATGCCATCATGATCGGGCTCAGCCTTGCGCTGAAAGCCACGGCGGTCGGACTGATGGTCGCAATTCCCTGCGTCGTCATGAACAACGTACTCCGGCGGAAAGTGGCCGAACTCCTCGCCCAGCACAAGGAACAGCATGCAACGGGACATTGATCAAATTAACGTGATCCCGCTCGTGGATGTTATGCTGGTCCTGTTGGTCATCGTGCTGACCACCGCCACCTTTATCAGCAGTGGGCAGATTCCGGTCAATCTGGCAAAAGCGAAAGAAATAGGCAGCCACAAAGAGGCTCCTATTGTCATCACCTTAACTGCCGACGGCGCCCTCTTTCTTAACGATCGTGCTGTTCCCGAAGGAGGGCTCCTGGGAGTACTGGCTGCAGAGCCTCGAGAGTCGTCGGTGGTCGTGCGGGCGGATAAGGTCACCCTGCTTGAACGATTCGTGTCCTTGGTCGATGAAGTGCGCGGGTTGGGATTTCAACAGGTCAGCCTGGAGGTCATTCGGCTGTGATCGCTGCTGGGCCACATTGTTCCGAAAACCATAAGGAAGCTCACGTCCAGGGATGGCTCGTCTCCATCCTCTTGCACGGCACCGTGGCGCTCGCAGCAATCCTGTTTGTGAAACAAGTCCAGCTCGCACCGCAGGACGAAGCGTTCAAGTGGAACGTTGCCATGGTGTCGCCAACACAACACGTTCAATCGACGGTATCGGCCCGGAGCCAGACTCCGGCCCAATCAGTCCCATCGACAACCTCGGCTCCCCCTCGTCCCACGTCGCAGACTATGCCAGCACAGACGTTCTCGTCACCCCAGCTTCTTGCGCAACAGCCGACTCCACCGTATCCTGAGAGAGCCGGTGCCTCGGTGGTGACTGAATCTCCTGCCCCACCCCCAACACAACAAGCTGAGCCAGTCAGACATGAGGTTGCGGTACCGATGGCCGCCGAGTCCACATCCATTGTGAAACAGGCGGAAGTACCAATGGCAGTCTCGGCGGAACCTGATACCCAGACCGCACAATCTGTTCAGGCCCTGGCCCAGATGGCAACCATCCCCCCGGCACCATCGAACGCGCCGATGAAGCGCGATTACGGGTGGCTCTCTGAAGAGATTTTACGTCGTGTGGAAGAATTGAAACGCTACCCCGCCTCAGCTCGGATAGATCGGGCCGAAGGAAAAGTCGTGGTAAAAGCCGTGATAAACGAGGACGGGAATCTCGGTGAGGTGGAAATCTTTCAGAGTTCAGGATATCTCACACTCGACAAGGCCGCTGTTGAAACCATGCGACAAGCAGCTCCGTTCCATCTGCCGCACCCGCTAGGACAGCCGCGCATGACAATCAAGATTCCCATGAGTTATCGATTGGATCGATAACTCTCTGCTTCACGGTTTGCGGATCCGATCCCGCAACCCCGAGGACACGTGGACTACGCCCTCATGGTCTACGATGATTGCCTCCACATCCGGTAAGGCTTCGACAAGCTGCATTCCCAATTCAACGCCCATCACAAATATCCCTGTGTCAAACCCATCTGCCCAGATGCCTTCACGGGCAACCACCGTGACGCTCTGGCAACTGCGAGCCGGCTGAAGCGTCCTCGGGTCGAGAATATGATGATACCGGACACCGTCACGCTCGAAAAATCGTTCGTAGTCGCCGGCCGTTGAGATCGCTTCATCCTCCAAGTCGATGAAGACAAGCACCTCTCCCTCCTTGCGAGGGTGCTGGATCCCGACAGGGAACTTCCTCCCGCCAGGGAGCCGCCCGAATGTTTTAATATCCCCGGAGAGAGCCACGACTCCGGCTACCGCTCCGGCTTTCTTCATCGCCATCACCGCTTGATCCGCCGCGTAGCCCTTGCCGATCCCCCCTACATCGATCCGCATCCCTGTCTTTTCAAGATAGATCGTCTGTTTTTGCGCGTCGGTATGAACAGCATTCAAATTTACCAAGGAACGGAGATCCTCCAGCTTAGATTCAGTCGGTATTCGTCGATTCTCAATCACATTCCAGGCATCCACCACCGGGCCAATGGCGATATTGAATCCACCATTCGTCATCTCTGCAACCTGAATTGCCCCTTGGACAACCGTCATCGTTTCAGGACTCACTGAGACCGGCATCACACCCGCCGAGGTATTCACACGAGAGAGTTCGCTCGTAGGAATCCAGGTGCTCAGGAGCTCTTCCAGCCGATGGATCTCGGCAAACCCGGCGGTTGCCGCACCTTGCGCGATAGACTCACTCCGAGCCACAGCCGTAATCTTGACCACCGTGCCCATCTGCATCTGGGCTCTGGTGACCACGGCCGATTCATGGCCAGTTGGTACCCACACACAACCAGCAAAGACGCAACACAGCAGGGTCAGGAGGCATGTCTGGATGCGGAAGAACTGATTGAATAGGTTGGAATGCACGCGGCTCCCTCTCTCTCCCCTGCACTAAAGAGACGACGAATTATAGGACAAGGCTCCGTTGAATACACCCTTTTCCTCAATGAGTTGAGCGCCATGATATGCCTTGACTTTCAACCATCGATCGAGATATTAATAATCGTTCTCAATTTCATTTAAGCAAGGAAACCTCCCGCAATGGTCAGCACGATGTCCCCTAGTAATCACTCCGCCGACTGCGGCGAGACCCGCTGCGAATGCGGTCAACTGATCGCCAAAGTGCGCGGACAAGGGTTGGAGCTCAAGTGCAAGCGCTGCAAACGCATTGTTGTCATCCCGTTCTCTTCAATCGAAGGATGGGGCACCGTTGCATCATGATTCCTTTCACGAAAGGAGGCACTCGAAACATCGACAGGCAGTTCCTTTGTGCGAACTATTCATTTTTTCAAAAAGGCCAGAGACCATTGAGTCCCGAGTCAGACCTCAACCATCTCACTCACCGTGGAGGACACCGATGAAGATCAGGTCAATCCTCGGGGCTCTCGTGATTGCAGCTTTACCGTTTACTTCGGTTTGGGCTGAGAACATGACCCCGGAGGATATTCAGAAGCTAGTCGATGAGGCAGTGGACAAGAAAATGCGGGAACACGAAAAGGGTGACCGGGCCATGGAGCGCAAAGAAAGCGCTCCTCCGTCCGCCACACAAACACCCACTCCAATTGGTCCCATAGTTGACATCAGAGCCGAGCGAAAAGGAGAGGAAGCGATCCCCCTAGGGTTCGGGTCGACAGGGTCAGGGAAACTGATCTACGCCAAGCCCTTCTTGAGCGCGCCGAAGGCCATCATCGGCGGTTATGTCGACGTGATGTATAACAATCTCTCTCGCCAAAACCTGGACAACCCAAGCCGTCACTCATTCGGACAACAACGATTGGTGCCCTTCATCTATGCGGATATCACCGACCGCATCAAATTCGCGGCGGAGCTTGAGTTCGAGCGAGGCGGGCCAAATGCTCCACAAGGAACTCCTTCTGATGGCTCCATGACGATTGAGTTTGCACAAATCGACTACCTGGTCAAAGAGGCTATCAACACACGCGCCGGTCTCCTCCTGATGCCAGTCGGCAAGTTCAACTTGCTGCACGACTCGCCGTTGAACGACTTGGTCGATCGACCGATGGTGTCCAGGATTATCATCCCCAGCACCTGGTTCGAAGCAGGTGCTGGTATCTATGGCAGCCTCTATCCTTCCTCCCAGTCCAAGCTGGACTATGAAGTCTACGCGGTCAACGGCATGAGTCAGGGCGAAGGGGGCGCCATTACGGACCTGGGAGTCCGAAGCGCGCGCGGGAGCGTGTCACGGGACCGTGACGATAACAAGGCCGTTGTGGGCCGCGTCGCCTTCAGCCCAATGCTGGGCATCGAAGTCGCGGGGTCTGGTTTTCATGGGACATACAAACCATCGACAGCGACGGTCGGGACCGGGCGCATCAGCATATTCGCACTCGACTGGACTCTCCAGAAAGGTCCATTTGAAATCATTGGAGAGTCGGCCTGGACTCGAATCAGCAACAACGACGCGACCGGAGTCGCTGCCCCCCCCGCAACCCCCATCGGGCCAGCAGGCATGCAAGGCTATTACATCCAGGGGAACTACCATTTCATGCCGGAGATCCTAAGAAAGTGGGCGCCAAGCCACTTCACGCATGCCTCGACCTTCACCGCGGTGGTACGCTGGGAGCAAGTGGACACCGACACCGACGACCGCACGAAGACCAATGTAACGGGGAATCGACGGGAGTTAGAACGACTGACGCTCGGCCTCAATTTCAGACCAATCGAAGACACTGTCTTCAAATTCGACTGGCAGTTCAACACACAGAAAAATGCAACAGGCCTAGTACCTGCAGGCGATTTCTCAACTGCTGGCACTGCTCCACTGAATGGAAACGGGTTCTTAGTTCAAATGGCAACATACTTCTAGACGTCATTGGTGCTCCTCACCGTTCTGGTGGGGAGCACTAGACAAAGGTTGGGATTTCCCTCATGTATATTACTCAGTTCAGCCTCCTTATAATGGCCTGGATTTTGTCGGCCTGCGCCTTAATGGGCGACATGCAGGAACGATTTGCCGTGTGCAGTTATGACCACGCCTGGGAGGCTGCGCTTCAGGCAGTGAAAGATCGCGCGATCGACACGAAGGATAAAGAGGCCGGCATAATTGTCACCGGCTGGCTAGAAATCTCGATGCAAGGACGAGCCTTTGGCGTTCTTCAACGTGATATGGCGGAAAGCAAAGACCGGTCCCGTATTACCCTCACAGTGAAACGACTCGACGATGTGACCAAGATTAGTTTTGTCGAAGAGCGGCAACGGTGGGTTTTTAGGGGCGGCTCACGCCTCTTTGGCTGGGCCTCGACAGACCCTTCAGAGGAAGTGCTGCAGGATGTCCAAAGCCGCCTCGACAGCAAATTGAAGGAGCACGGATGTTCGCTCACGTAAGACTCACTTCTCTTCTGATATTACTCGGACTTGTATCGACCACTGGCGCGTTCGCCGCCGAGCGCATCTGGGATAATGACCTCAAACGCTATCTCACTGAAGAAGAGACGGCCCACGCGGAAGTCTTCATGACCGAGGACGAGGCGGTCAAAATCATGTTCCCCAAGTCTGAACGAATCCGCAAAACCGTTATTCGCCTGAGCCAGGAGAAGAAAGATGCGATCGAACAGCGCATCGGCTGGAAATTCCCGGAAGAATCATTTGACGTGCATATCGGTGAAACCGGCGGCAAGATCGACGGCTACGCCATGGTCCACAACACGATCGGCAAACACAAACACATGACCTACATGGTCGGGGTCGATAGCAGAGGCGCCTGCACGGATGTGGAATTGTTAGTGTTTCGAGAGTCCAGGGGCAGCGACGTCGGAAGGAAACGGTTCAATGCGCAGTATGAAGGCAAAACGGTGTTCGACCCTATCCGCATTAATAAAGACATCATCAACATCAGCGGCGCCACCATGTCGGTTCGTTCCATCAGCGCCGGCGTCAAGCGCGTGCTCGTTCTCGTCGATGAATTCTATTTGAAACCGGCAGGGCTCGGCAGCGATACTGTGGCCGTAAAGAAATCTGAGCAAGGGATCTTTGGCTCCATCTTCGGGAACTAACAGGGGCAACTGACATTCTCACCCATGCGCAACTTCAATACTCGATTTCGTCTCCGCGACTCCGACCGACACATCCGGCTGGTCTATACTTTCTTTCTCCTCTTGATGCTGGCAGGCTTTACCTTTTCTTTCTTTTGGGCCCACAGCATGACAGGGCTGTCGCCCCAAGGAATCGCCAGTCACTACCGGGGTTCGGATGCCACCTTCGGCGAACCGATGTCGTTCAGAGAGCTGGCAGAAATCACCCACTTTCACCTCTTCACGATGCCGGTCGTGTTCATGATTCTCGTACATGTGCTCTATCTCACCAGCGTCGGCAACAAACTGAAAATCATCACGACCTGGGTCTCATTCGGTGGAGTGATCTTGGATCTGGTCTCTCCTTGGCTCATCAGTTACATCTCCCCCATTTTCGTGCTGACCATGCTGACAGGTGATACCCTCATGACGGTGGGATTTCTCATCATGATGGTCATCCCTCTCTATGAGATGTGGATCTTGAACCAGCCATTGATGGCAGGAAAACACGGGGAAACGGGATGAGCATGGCTGACCATGCGCGGGAAGCGCGAGGCATACGCGAAAGGCGCGCGATGCTGAACAAAACTGATATTTAGGCCCCCTCTTTCTTAATCTGTTCAGCCAGGTAGTTCTCCAATCCCACCTGCTTGATCGTTTCCAGCTGCGTTTCGATCCAATCGATATGCTGGTCCACGTCTTGGGCCATATCCTCAAACATGTGCCGCGTGGTGAAGTCGGTCATCTTTGTACAATGCACCACGCCATCGCTTAGCACGGCAAGCATCTCTTGTTCGGCTTTTAAATCCAATTTCAACTGTTCAGGAACCGTTTCTCCCACCTGCACGGTATTCATGCGTTGCACGTTCGGCACACCCTCAAGATAGAGAATATGGCCGATGAGCTCATCGGCATCTTTCATTTCAGCGATACTCCGCTCTCTCACTTTGTGATGAAGTCGCTCATAGCCCCAGTTCTCGCACATCTTGGCATGGACGAAGTACTGGTTGATCGCCGTCAGATCTGCGGTCAGGATCTTATTCAGAATATTGATGACTCCTTCTTTGGCTTTCATATGTCTCCTCCATTCCTATAGCTGGCAGAACCTCACATGTGGGTCATGCGTGAAATAATTCCGTCACGAAATCTTGGTTCATTATCGACGCCTTCCCACCTTTCGTCAACCGAGTGGCACGAGACGTGTAGATAGCACATCATCTGTCCGGTTTTTGTAGCACGTGATCTGTCCGGTTTAGGGTGGCTCCTCAAGGAGGGCCACTATGACATGGGCACGGGTGTTACAGGAGGTGAGACAGATGCGGTTTGAAGAGCTGTATGCGCGGCGACAA
>CAMDRK010000098.1 GCA_945906715.1 Nitrospira lenta | reverse complement strand
GACCCCACCGCCGCCAACATGGCAAACCAGCCAATCTTGAGCGGCTTCGAATCATACCAGAGAGACATGTCATAGCCCCGGTCAACACCGCCCCATGTTGAAGCCATACGCTTACCTCCTTCGCTGAATTAACTCAGAACCACCCCAATGCTCAATACGTTGATGCAGCCGCTTGTGTTCATCATGTCAACTTAGAGATGCCACAATGGCCATAGCATGTATGATGGATGAAATCCTAACTCTGTTTGATATAGGAGTCAACAGAATCGGGGCTCATAACACTTTTGAGGGCACATGCTTTCCTATGCATAGCTCATGCCGCATGTAACGTGGACCAGGGCAAGTAATGATTGTCTGGGAAAAACAATATCGTTGGGATCAATCAATGTTCGTAAATGCATCTGGACATTGACCCTGTACGTACTGGATCAATGGCAAACCTCTCACGCAAGACGAGCGGGACACGCATAAATTTAGGAGAGGAGCATGATGCGCCGAAGCTGCCTGGCAAAACCATTGCGGGTCAAGGCTCCCGTCATCGAGATAGGCAACCCTGCCTCACGCAAACCCTTTGCTGTGTAATGATGGCAATGGTGGAACAGGTGATAGGGCGACCGAGCGACACAAAACCGGCTATTACCGACAATACCCACCGGCTCCTCTGATGCAATGGTCGCTCGAAGATAGGACCGTAGTCTCCGATACCCAGCTGTACTGATCTCAAGCTTAAAGGCTTCAACCGGGGGCTTCTGAGCCCGCTCGGCCCAAATCGATTGATGAATCCCTACTTCGACGACACCCTCCGTCGGTAAAAAAAGCGCACGGAGCACCCCTATAAAACCTTGACGCTTCTCCAAATACCACGCGCGCTCTGCATAGCCCCATTCTTCATAGACACCCGACCTTCCTGGAGTATCATCCGGCCCAGTGACACTCTCCCAGCCTCTGATATGGGCCTCCGGCACTTCGACAGGCAACGCGATCATTGAATGTGCCGCATCAAGTGACACGACGATTGCAATAGAGTCCTGAGGTTGAAGCTTAGGGTCAGGCCTTGCAATCATACACAACACCTGTCATGCAGATTGGAAACGTCTTGCAACAACAATGGGGAAAAGCGGGAATAATCTACTTCCAGGCCAGAAAAGAGTCAACCCTGGAATACATGGGTACCGACAAAAGGAGGTCCGTTCAGGGAGGGAGGATTAACTGTCAGGCACGGTGGGATGCTAGAACGATAGGTAGTGACTGGAGCTGAAAACTCGTTGACATCCAACCAGGTATAGGATTCCAAGTGACTCCACCTGTATAGATTTGACCCATCGGGTTTCAAAGACAGTCACGGTCCGGCCCCATCCGGATCGTGGGGTAAGAAGTTCTATCAACTGCTTCGCGTGGGGGGCTTGGCCCATAATTAGAAGGATCCCCTCCGTACTCCGGTTGAGTGCGAAGGCCTCTCCTTGCTCGATAACGACCGACTTTCCCTCTATGGGCTCGAACACCGCGTACGAACACATGTGCCGATAGTCCATGCGCGCCTCACGCCGGCGTTCTGGAAGGGTAGCCATAACCGGCGTCACGACAGCCACTTGATCGATATCTTTATTTCCTACCTTCTGTTTCCGCTGT
The DNA here is from genome assembly GCA_945906715.1 of Nitrospira lenta. Taxonomy (GTDB): domain Bacteria; phylum Nitrospirota; class Nitrospiria; order Nitrospirales; family Nitrospiraceae; genus Palsa-1315. The sequence goes on along the minus strand of CAMDRK010000098.1, from coordinate 6,919 downwards.
GGAGCCGCCGCGGAGTGGGAGAACATTGCTCCAAAAGTGTGCGTCGCCATGACTAGGCCTCCAATTTCATCAGGTAGGGTGATGTCTTGGGATTTCATGGAGGGAGGGGAGCAAACACCGTACCGCACAAGAGCGTGGGACTGACCTTACTGTTATGGGGGTATTTCCACGTACTGCACCCTTCGATTCTCCATTGAGCACGTCCCTGTGAAGGGAAACGAGTTCACCCTTCGAGATCAAAACCGCCCTATCAATTTGATTTCACAAGGAAATCGCTGCTGTAGCCCATGACCTACAGCAACAAGGGGATTCCTTCACACAAACTGGTGATTACTCGCATGAAATACTAAAGACACCATCAGGGGCTCTGCGAGGTTCGCACGCCGCGCAGGTAACCCAAATCGACCACACGGTAGACCTAATCCTGAAATCTCAACTGGTGTGGTTTCGCGGGGCGGGTTATTTAGTCCCCCTTAACTGAGGACCTGGACTCGTTTAAGAGGGCAAGGAGCCTATCCGACATTGCCTTCGTGACGAGGCGAAGGAGGTGCGGCCAGATGCGAGGCCGCAGGCCTGGAAAAACCGGAGGCGTATTCGCTGGAATACGTTGAGGATTTTTTCGGGCCGAGAACGACGCAGATGGTTGCAGATCGTTCGCCGCAGTAGAAAGGTCTATGTCGGACAGGCTCCTAAGTCAGCGGAGATAGAGAAACCAGAGATACACTGCGCTCATCAGTACCGACCCCAACATCACGGGAAACCCAAGCTTGAAAAACTGCCAGAATGAAATGGGATAGCCTGCTTTGCGTGCGATATCTACAATCACGACGTTCGCGCTCGCCCCGATGATCGTGCCATTCCCCCCGAGACAGGCTCCAAGCGCCAACGCCCACCACAGAGGAATAATGTCCGGCTGATGCACCAAGGTGGCATAATCCGAAATCTCCGGGTGCAGCGACCGGGCGAGGTCCACGATCAATGGATTCATGGCCGCGACGTAGGGTATGTTATCGACTGCGGCCGATAGAATTGCCGACCCCCAAAGCACCGCCATTGTGGATCCCGTAAGATTCCCCTGCGTCACAGACACCAATTGATCTGCCAGGTAACGAATCACGCCAACTTTCACCAATCCACCGACCAGTATAAATAACCCGATAAAAAAGAAGATGGTTTTCCACTCGACATCGGTGAGAGATGACAACTCCACTGCACTCCCCCGCGTCCGTCTCGCATGACCGATCAGCATGAACATGCTCGCGCCAAGGAGCGCAATCGTGGCCGGCTCAAGATGAATGAAGGAATGCATGCAAAACCCGACGTTGACGATTCCGAGCAGCCAGAGACAGCGATGCAAGAACGGCCGATCTAACACGGCCTCCCGTGAACTCAATGCCAACACTGCCGTCCGGAGATGCGGGGCCACGGTCATTGTTCGCCCATAGACGATCCATAGCACAGCCACGAACACGACCATAATCGCCACCGCAATCGGACCCAAGACCACGAGAAAATCGAGATAGCTCAATTCAGCCTTGCTGGCGATCATGATATTGGGAGGATCGCCGACCAGCGTCGCAGTCCCACCAATATTCGATGCCAGCGCCTCTGTTACTAAAAATACAACAGGATTCAGTTCCAAGCGTTTGGTAATCGCCAGTGTAACGGGCGCCATGAGCAGCACCGTGGTGACGTTATCGAGCATGGCCGAGAGCACGGCCGTCAACAGTGCCAGCAACACCAGCAGACGAAACGGTTTCGCGTCGGACCGCTGCGCCGCCCAGATGGCCAAAACCTCGAAGAGACCGGTCTCCCGGACGATGTTGATGATCACCATCATCCCGATCAGCAAAAACACCACGTTGTAGTCGACGCCGAACTCGTGGGAATAGAACGCCTCGTCTTGCGACAACACGCCAAACCCGATCATGACCGCCGCTCCCAACAGCGCCACAATGGTCTTGTGAATCCGCTCAGTGATGATCACCAGATAGCAGACACCGAAGATGAGCAGTGCCAAAGAGATGGAAGACATTCAATACCTTTTGTCGTCTGATGGATGATGCTGGGCTCAGAAGCTTTCGCGCATTATCTAGAGACCACTGCTGCAATGCAATCAGAGTCGTCTTTTCCCCTGTCTTGTTCAAATAGTCTGTTCGGTCTGTCTGGTCTGTCTTGTTTTATTGGTTTGGTTGGGTGAACCAGATAGACCAAATGAACACTCACCCGGCTACGTTTGCGTGAGAGACCACGTTGTATGCTTATGAGAATCGATGGATTCTTTCGCATACTGTTGGCTTTCGCATACTGTCCTCTTTCGAGAACATCCTCTACAGAAGCGCTTCTCTTTCTTTTCGACTAGATAACGACGCGATGGACTATGCGCGTCTCACGGTTCAATTCTTGCGGAGGCCTGGCTCGCATCTCGTTCACACCGGGAAGCAACGGTTGAATCCCGGATATCAGAGCCCTGGAACCGCAGGAGGAGGACACCCTGTCTCATCGCCGAAAGATGTTTTTATCAGCCGGCCTGGCAGGAATACTGTGTTCGACAACACTATTCGGCCTCACTACGGCTTACGCTGAGGGGAAAAATAATCTGCACCTTCCCGGCATGAAGGACCGGCCTCACGCTCCTGAAAATTCGTTTACGCGCATGTTTCCTGAGTTGCCGCCCTTCGCCCCGCCAACCGATGCCGCGCGTGATCAGGCCAAGAAGCTGGGCGAAAAAGGGAGCCTCATCGACGCGTTGGATATCCTAAGCGACCCCATTCAGTCGATCTTAAACCCCGGGCAAAGCAGTCCGAACAACCCCGATAATGACAAGATGACGGCCGGCGTGACCTTCTTCGGTCAGTTCCTGGACCACGATGTGACGCTCGACCCGCGATCCCCGTTGCTCGAACAGAGCAATCCCAAAAAGACGACGAACTTTCGCACCGCGGCGTTTGACCTGGACAGTGTGTATGGTAGCGGGCCAGAAGCATCCCCGGAGTTGTACGATGTAAGCTCCGGGGACATCAAGCTGCGTGTGGAACCGATTCCAGGCTCAGAGAAGGTCTCCCGCAACGGCGCGATCCGTTTCGACCTACCGCGTGATCCCAACAATAACGCCATCCTTGGAGATAGCCGGAATGACGAACACGTGATCCTTGCTCAGTTCCACATGGCCATGCTGCGTTTTCATAACGCAGTGATCGACCACTTGCGCAAGGATCCCGCTCTTGCCGACCAATCGGCTGAGCGGATCTTCAAACTGGCCCAACGCCAGGTCCGCTGGCATTATCAGTGGATTATCCTGCACGAATTCCTGCCCCTGACAATAGGGCAAGAGCGCGTCGATGACATCCTTAAAAAAGGACTCAAGTTTTACGAGGTGGACAAAAGGAATCCGTTGATCCCCATCGAATTTTCAGTGTCCGCCTACCGCTTTGGCCATTCACAAATCCGCCCGAGCTATCGTCTGAACTTCGGCCCCACAGGCGGATCGCCGTTCTTCGCGTTTCTCTTCGACGATGCCCAGGATCCCAACGACACGGACCCGGTCGATCTGCGTGGCGGGAAGCGCGCGGCCCGTCGGTTTGTCGACTGGCAAACGTTCTTCAATTTCGGCGATGGTAATTTCAGGCCCAACAAGAAGATTGACGGTAAACTTTCCAGCGTCGTGATGTTGCTTCCAGGCTCGCGTGGGCCTGCCCCTGGCCTGCCGGCCGATGGGGTACAGTCGCTGGCCTCACGCAATCTGATGCGGCACGTCAATTTCGGGATACCGTCAGGCCAGGCGATAGCGCGCAGAATGAACCTCCCGGCGTTGACACCGACACAACTGGACGCCCTCGCGCCCTTCGGCATGGAGAAGAGCACGCCGCTCTGGTTTTACATTTTGAAAGAAGCGGAAATCATGGAGAATGGTCTCCGTTTAGGACCGGTGGGAGGCCGCATCGTCGGTGAGGTCTTTATCGGCCTCCTGAAGGCCGATGACTCGTCCTATCTGGCTGCTCAGCCAAACTGGACACCGGTGCTGCCCTCCGTGACGAGACCGGGCGAGTTTCACATGACCGATCTGCTGACTTTTGCCGGAGTGGTTCCACCGCTGAACTAACTGCCGCGATCGAAGGGGTCGAGAGGCTGCAATGACGCCTCTCGACCCCTTTCGTTTTCCACCACGAAACATGTGCGACCCGCTAGGCAGCCGCTGCCGGTTATGCTACAAACCTGCTGAAAGATTCTCGGGCTCGCTCGATGGTTGTTCACATGCCAATAGGACCGCGTTCAAAGTTTCTCATGTGGTTGACCTTGGCAGGAATCTTCTGCAGCCTGACCGTAACAGGCTGCCTCTCTCCCATTACGTTGAATCGCGCCGTGACGAGCTACGATGAGGCGATCACGGATGCCATCTCCAAACAACTGCTCATCAACATCGCCCGCGCCCATCAGCATCAACCGATTCACTTCACCGGCGTCTCGAATATCGCCGCGACATTCGATTTCCGTGTGAGCGCAGGCGCCACACCGGCACTCACGGGAGAGGCCAGCAGGGGACTCATGCCGATCTTCGGCGGCAGTGTGGCGGAGAACCCCACCATCAGTATCGTGCCGATCGAAGGGGAAGAGTTCACCAAGCGGCTTTTGACCCCCTATCAAGAAACCAAGTTCCTGCTCCTCCTCCGGCAGCGATACGACATCGACCTGTTGCTCAGGCTGATGGCGCAGGAACTGCGAATCACGATGCATGGCCAGGAGCAGGCCTATCGCAATAGGCCTGCTGATCGGAGGGGCTACGAGTTGTTCCGCCGGGTGGTGACACACCTTTCAGCCATTCAGGACCAGAACGAGCTCCATGCCGAACCGCTCGTCTACTATCGGACCTGGACGATCCCTGCCAACTCAGTCACAGCCGAAGGCTTTCAAGCGTTACAGAAAGAGTATCTCGTCACGTACAACCAAAAAGACAACACCTATACCCTTCGCAAACAAGTCTTGGGACGAACGCTCATCACCAACTATGATCCAGCCATACTTTCGTCCGAAGAACGAGCCCGGCTGATCGAAGAGGCTGAAGAAGGGCATCTCAACGATGTCTCCTTCGACATCCGCCCAGGGCATGTCGGAGGGGAATACCCCATCAAGGGAGATTTCCGGCTGCGGAGCTTCAATACTATTCTCAACTTTCTGGGACAATCGATTGGAGAAGACCCCGAATACCACGTCGACAAAGATCCGCGGACCCCAGCTGTTCACGAAAACCCTATCCACACCATGGAGATCATATTATCGGATGGCACGCTATCGGGAGCAGACCTGTCGATTCAGTCCCACGGAAAATACTACGCCGTGAACACCACCGGATCGTTGGCACGCTGGAACCGCGAGGCCTTTCAAATGCTATATCTCTTGTTCCAGATGACGGTCAGCGAGGTGCCTCGCGTCGGAGTCCCCAGCATCACGATTGCCAAGTAACCGGGCCACTTAGTCCCCACTCCTCTGATCATCGACCATACCCATCCACCACACTGCACTGCACAGACAGGCGCCCAGGCTCGCAGCAGCACGGTGTTTCCGATTGCCTTCATCGGTGAGCATGAAGGGACAGGGACGTCTCAATAATTGGGTTTCAAGCACGAAATATTCTGAACAAACAGGCGACCGCAATCGTATCCAACTGGCATTACATCTGCATAGTCCTACCAGTGAGAAGTCCGTAGGATCATCCAGCGGCAAGACCGCAGAAAAGGACCACGTTATGGTAGTTCGACAATATCCTCGATTCCAAGCAGCCTTTTCAGGCACCCTCGTTCACCCGGGTCACCTCCATCCGATCGACAAGGCTCTCGACCTGTCACACAAGGGATGTCGAGTAGAAAGTCCCCTTCGGGCCTCCGCTGGAATGAAGGTGGATCTGCTGCTCTATCTCCCCGAAGCAGCGACTCCCATCCTGATCCAAGGCGCCGTCATACGCTGGTCAGGTGCGCACGGGATCGGGATACAGTTTCAGTCCCTCACCTCACCCAACCAAGAGCGGCTAACCCGCACCATCCGGCAGCTCGAAACCACAGCGGGGCACAGCTAACCCACATCGATAAGACAATGCCTCAACACATCTCGCGCGCACGGACAGGCGATTAGAATGGTCGAATGTCCGTGTTTTCTCGCCAGCCCTGATGCCCGGTGCTATAGTTTGAACGAAACATTTTCCTGTCATTCATACAGCAACGGAGGAGGCATCATGGCAAGACAACCCAAAGCAGCGGGAGAATCATCCGCTACGCATGAATCAATGGAAGATGAGATCCGGTCTCTGGCCTATCAACTGTACTGTGAGGGTGGCTACCAGAACGGTCGTGATGCTGAGTACTGGCTACAGGCCGAGAAGCAAGTGCTGGTTCGCAGGAAGGCCCACTTGCGAAAAGTCCTCTGATCGCCAAAAGATTGCGGGTCAGCTGTCGTTGCTCGATGATCCAACTGCCCATGAAGCAGGCGCTTAAAAGAATCCGCGCCTGAATCTTTTCATATTTACCTCACAAACACTGCCGCCTCTTTCATTCTTCTCCACAAAGCAAGCGCCACGCACAGGCAAGGCGCTTAATATGTGTTCCCTTTACAGTCCACGCTCCTCTGTTCTACCGGAGGATTGTTGACAGCCGATGCCGTCATTACAGTATGTTAGTCATAAAGGCGCATCATCTATGACAGGCCAGACCATTCCCGCCACATTGCTCCCCGGCCCACCGGTGTCTCGTTGGTTTGGATTTTTTCCAGAGTTTCAGCGGGATAGCCTCGGCTTTCTATTGCGCTGTCACTCCTACGGCGATGTCGTAAAGCTCCCGATGGGACTGATGGCCGAGTGCCTCTTTCGCCATTCGGATCTGGCCATGTACTTCCTCAACCATCCAGCCGACGTCAAACATGTGCTGGTGAC
>CAMDRK010000097.1 GCA_945906715.1 Nitrospira lenta | reverse complement strand
CGATATCTCAATGGGAAGAACCATGTTTTTCCAGTAGGCTATGGTCTGAAGAGCAGGACCGTGGGGTTCACACCCCTACGGTAAGTCACAAAATCGAACGACGTGGAATGGCCAAAAAATGGCTCTCAGATTGGGTTTGCTGGGCGGCGCGCGAGGAGCGAGACTCGCGAGAAAAGCGGGACAGGTGAAGAAGTTCTGAGTTCTGGGTTCTGAGTGCTGAGTGCTGAGTGCTGAGTTCGAGACGGGTCAGAAAGCCGAGATGAGGGAGAGCTCGAGGTTTTCAAAACTCAGAACCCAGAACTCAGAACCTCCTGTCGCGCTTTTCCCGTCAGTCGCGCATCGTTCGCCGAAACTGCTTGGCACGATCGAGCGCTTGATCGAGCGTCTCTCCGAGGAATGTGACATGTCCCATCTTGCGGCGGGGACGCATCTCACGTTTGCCGTAGAGATGGAGTACCGCACCGGGAATATCCAGCAGGGTTCGACAGTCTGCGTCCTTCTTCATGAACATTGCCGCATCGTCGCCAATGAGGTTCACCATGACGGCGGGGCTCAGCAGACGCACCTCACCAAGCGGCATCCCGCAGATCGCGCGAACCTGTTGCTCAAACTGGGACACACTGCAGACATCAAGCGTGTAATGGCCTGAGTTATGGGGCCGCGGGGCGACCTCGTTGATGAGCAATTCCCCGCCTGGCAGCTGAAACAATTCGAGACAAAATACCCCGACCCCTTCCAGCCGATCGACAACCTGACAGGCAAGAGCGGCCGCTCGTTCAGCCATAGCTGACGATCCTGGGGCTGGCACTCTGGTGATTCGGAGAATCCCCTCTTCATGTTCATTTTCAACCAGGGGGTAGCTGCAACTCTGTCCGTCAGCTCCACGAACGACCAGGATCGAGAGTTCCCGTTCAAAGGGCACCAAGGACTCCACGATCCATCGCATGCCAGGGCGAGCGGATTCCACCAATGCTCGTTCCACCGACGGGACATCGGACTCCCGTGGGATTCTCCACTGTCCCTTGCCGTCATAACCGGCCGTGGCCGTCTTGCAAAGGGCTGGATAGCCGACCTCTCGAACGGTCCTCGCCAATTGATCGGGAACAGTCAGGCCGGCGAAGCGAGGAACGGGAAATCCGTTGGAGGCCAAGAACCCCTTTTGTTCGAGACGATCCTGAATCACGCTCAAGACAGCGCTCGACGGACGAACCGGCATCTGCTGCTCCAACGCTCGACAGAGCTCCGCCGGAATATTTTCCCATTCATAGGTCACGACACTGACCAGGCGGGCAAAACGCTCAAGAATGTGTGGATCGTTGAACGGAACAGGAAAGCTGTGCGTGGCAACCAGATGAGCCGGCGCCTCAGGGTCCGGATCCCAGACGGCAACGCGATACCCAAGACGGCATGCCGCCAGGGTGAACATCGCGCCCAATTGGCCACCACCCAGGACGCCCAGGATGGATCCTGGCTCAATGACGGCAACCTTCACGACCGGCGACTCGGACGGCCAGGACTTTTTGTTTTGGTCACCAAGCCCTTCGCTTCAGGAGACTGGAGCACCTTGTCAGTCTGAGCCTGGCGGAATAGTTTCACACGAACGGCAATCGCGGGATGCTTACCCGCCAGGATTTGCGCCGCAAGCAAAGCGGCATTCTCCGCCCCTCCGATCGCCACCGTGGCGACAGGTATCCCTCTCGGCATTTGTACGATTGAGAGGAGCGAATCGAGTCCGCGAAGATTCTCCGTCGGGATCGGTATCCCGATGACCGGCAAATGCGTCTTCGCAGCCAGCATCCCAGGAAGATGGGCCGCTCCGCCGGCGCCGGCAATAATGACTTCGATCCCCCGGCCGGGCGCTTGTTCTGCATAGGCGAACAAGCGATCCGGAGTCCGGTGCGCAGAAACGACCATCAATTCGTGCGGGATTCCGAGATCCGTCAGAATCGCAACGGCTTTTTCTAAAATTGGAAAATCGGATTTGCTCCCGCCCAACACCCCGACCAAGGGCTGCGGACGATCCGTTCCTCGCTTCCGTGATTGTGCACCTTTGCTGATACGAGGCATATGCGCGCAGGCCCTTCTGCCACAGCTCCATGGCTCATGGCGCTCAACGAAGCCCCCACCTTAGCGATTCTCTATCTGAGGGTCAAGCGCGCAGCAGGCGAGGTAGGTTGAGGTTGAGCGAAGATCAGACTTTTCAATCTCAGCCTTAACCTGAGCCTTAACCTTTCAGAAAGCTGGCGGATTAAGCTTGCAGTTCGGCTTGGACTATGTCGAGGAGAGTCTGCATCTCAAAGGGCTTCTGAAGCGTGCGGCCTGCGCCAAACATTTTGGCGACATCGAGAAAATTGAGAAGGCCGATCCTGTCAGTGCCTCCGGTAATCGCGATGACTTTCAGAGCAGGGAATTCCTGTCGCAACGTGGCAATGGTCACTAAACCATCCTGACCTGGCATGACAATATCCATAATGACCAGATCGGCCTGGTCCAGCCGATATTGCGGGATCGCCTCCCTCCCATTACGCGCTTCCGTGACGCGATAGCCTGCCTCCTCCAATGTCGCGCGAATCAGCTGACGAATTTGGTCGTCATCATCAACGACTAGAATCGATGGCATCACTACCTCCATTACGCAACCTTCGAAAACTTTAAACTAGAAACTCGAAACATGAAACTGAAAACTCGAAACGCTTCACGATCTTCAAGGCTGACGCTTCACGAAAAAGGTCGCGGCTTGCGCGCGTCGCGTGATGCGCAGTTTCTGGAACATGTTGGCTAGATAATTCTTGACCGTTTTATCGCTGAGTTGCAGCGCAGCCCCGATTTCCTTGTTGGTCAAACCTTCCGCCACCAGCGCCAGGACTCGCTCTTCCTGAGGGGCCAGGGATCGTTTTCGCGCCGGGTCTGCGTGAGCCGATCCGGCTTTCTCCCGAATCTGCGCCCGTTGGGTGAGGGCCGGCGTGAGCAGCGATTGACCCTTCGAGACAGCCTGAATCGATCGAATGAGCAGGTCGGAATCGATAGTTTTGAGGACATAGCCCTGTGCACCGGCCAGCACAGCCGCCAGGGCAAACTCATCATCGGCAAATGAGGTGAGAAAGATCACGCGCGTCGTGGGATCATGGGCCAGAATATCACGGCAAGCCTCAACCCCGGAGCCATCGGGGAGTCGGACATCCATCAGCACAACGTCCGGTTTGAGCCGCTTGGCCACCCGCACCGCCTCGGCTCTGGATCCTGCCTCGCCGACGACGGTGATGCCGTGGTGGTGATGGTGTAAGACCGTGCGCAGGCCGACACGGACCACTTGGTGATCGTCGACCAGGAGCAGGCGAATCGGTTTAGCCTTAGTTCGCGTCATTCACGAAGACTCCTACTGCAATTGCCAATGTTTGGGCGAGAGGCGCGGGGCTTTATCGTGAGGCGTGAAACGTGAGGCGTGAGGCGAATCCCGCTCGACCCCCTCACGCCCTTACCCTTTACGCCTTACGTCCCCATTGCCTCGTTCCCCTGGCCTGTGGCCGGCAAGTCGAGGATGATGCTGGTTCCCTCATTCGGCTTTGACAAGACGCTCAACCGTCCTCCGATCTTCTGCGCACGAGCGGCCATATTACTCAACCCATATCCGGCCCCCTTGGTACGCTCCGGGTTGAATCCACAGCCATTGTCGCGAATGCTCAGCCGGAGCCCCTGCTTCAGCATCTTGAGTGATACCTTAGCCTCCTGCGCATGGCCATGCTTGATACAATTACTCACCGCTTCCTGGATGACACGGAATAGATGCAGGGATTGTTCAGCCGAGACGGCCTTCGCGGCACGGTCTTCAACCGCAAGGCGCACACGCGTAGCCTGATTCTTCGTCAGCAATGCCAGCATGTGCTGCAATGCCATCGACAAGTCCTTCCCCTCTGGCAGATCGGAGCCCAGCCCCGCAATGAAGTTCCGGATCTCGCGCATGACATCGTTCAACTGATCAATGGCCTGATTGAGTGATGCGCCGGACGTCTTGCGGGCCGTTGGAGGCAGCATCAATTTGCCGGCTTCGATGGCGAGGCCCACGGCAAAGAGCGACTGGAGGATGCCATCGTGCAGATCTTGACTGATCCGCTCGCGTTCCTCGATGGCCGCCCGCAAGGCGCGCTCCCGCTGACGCAACGTCTCTTCCATTTGCTTGCGCTCGGTGATGTCGGTGGACGAGCCCAGCACCATCATTGCGCGACCCTCGTCGTCCAAAATCGGCTTTTTGACAGTCTGAAGCCAGCGGGTTCTCCCACCGGAGTCCGTGATGACTTCTTCAGAAAAGAAGAGTTCTTGGAGGGTATCCATCACCGCCAGATCCTTCTGACGGAAGAACGCCACCTCCTCCTGGTTGGGATTGAAGTCGGCATCGGTCTTTCCGATCAGATCCTCCACCATCGTCCCGTAGACATCGGCGACCGCCTTGTTGGCTAAGGTGAATCGCCCGTCCCGATCCTTGGCAAAGATGAAGTTCGGATTGATGTCGATCACTTGCCTGAGAAAGGAGTGGGATTTCCGTAGCTCCTCTTCGGCTCGCTTCCGATCCGTAATGTCCCGGCAGAAGGCAAAGTTGTACTCCTGTCCCTCGAACATGACATAGTTGGCGACAATTTCTACCGGATAGCTGTCGCCGGCCTTCGTCCGATGTGTGCGCTCGAAGCGCAGCCGCTTCTGGGCCTTCAACTCATCCCAATGTTGGGCCCATACGCTCACCGGACACTCAGAATCAAAGTCCAGGACGGTCATCGCGAGGAGTTCCTCGCGCGTATACCCCAGTCGCTCGCAGGCTGCGTCGTTGACATACGAAATCCTGGCGTCGCGATCGATCCAGAAGGCCATGTCCGCCCCACGATCGACGGCAAATTTCGTCAATCGCAATGCCTCTTCCACTTGCTTGCGTTCAGCGGTTTCCATCATGCGTATGATCGTTTGACCGACGGATACGGCAAAATCCTGTGCTTCGTGAGCCCATTTCCTGGGTTCCCCAACATGTTCACACCACAGCACGCCGATGAGTGCGCCTTGACGGAAAATCGGCACGTCCAACACGGAAGTAATTCCCAAAGAGGGAAAGTAGTCGTCGGCAAACTCGCTGGTGCGCGGATCGACAAGCGCGTCGGACGCGGCCACCACCAGGCTATTCTCGATCGCGGAAAAATAGCGGGGGTAATTCGACGCGCTGAGCCTGCTGCCCGTAGAATGGACAGCGTGCAAACATTCGTAGAGATCCTGGCAGACCAACTCGGTTCGGTCCTCCGAGAGTAGCCACAGGCTGACGCGTTCCACCGCAAGCGTGTCCGCCACGAGCTTGGTCACACGTGGGACCACCTCAGAAAACGTCAGCTTCGTATCGTCGAGGTGTGCGAGTTCGAGAAGCGCGCGCTGCAGCGACAAGGCCTCCACGGCTCGCTCCTGCGACTCATGCTCGGCCCGCTTGCGCTCGGTAATGTTGCGCACGAACGCACAGTGGTATTCCTTCCCTTCGTAGGCCAGATAATTGATACTTACCTCGATGGGGATCAAACGGCCATCCTTGGCCCGATGGGCCGTCTCCAGCACCATGGTCCCGCGCCGCTCTGTTTCGGCCCAAAACCCGGGCCATAGACTTGCCGGAAAATCGGGATTCAGATCGTGGACGGTCAAGGCGCATAACTCGTCTTTTGAATAGCCCAGCATGAGGCTGGCCGCGTCGTTCACATCCAGGATCTTGGCCTGTGGATCGATCCAGTAGATGGCGTCAGAGGCCTGGTCCATCGAGAATTTCGCAAGCCGCAACGCCTCTTCCGCCTGCTTTCGTTCGGTGATGTCGATGTGGGAGCCCGCCATGCGATAGGGGATCCCTGCGGCATCGGAGAGTGTGATCCCGTGCGCGAGGACCCACCGATAACTCCCGTCTTTGTGACGCAGGCGATGCTCCAGTTCATATTGTGGCGTAGCCCTATCCAGATAGGCTCGTACTGTGGCCAGTGCGCGCGGGCGGTCATCGGGATGGAGACGCGCCTCCCACTCCGAGAACTCTCCTCGGAGTTCGTGCACTTCATACCCCAACATGCCCTTCCAGATCGGGGAAAAGTAAACCTCGTTGGTCCGCAGATCCCAGTCCCAAATCCCGGTGTTCGAACCACGGGCAGCGAGGGTGAGCCGCTCTTCGCTCACATGCATGGCCTCTTCGGCTTGCTTCCGCTCAGTGATGTTTTCATGAGCAACCACCACGCCCACCTGTGAACCGAGCAGCGGAGTGACGCGCATGCGGAACCAACGTTGCCGATCCGGGGAATGGCAGGGATACTCAAGAGAGAACTCGTTGTGCGTGCCTGCTAGTACTGCCAAAATGCCGGCCTGCGCCGATGCCGCTTCCTCGCCATTCGCGAATAGGGGCGCTTGTGCGCACACGTTGAGATAATTCATGCCCACGAAACTCTCGACGAGATGGAATGCCTCATTCTCCTCGGCGAACCTGAGCCATGGCTTATTCACAGCCATAATGACGCCTTGCGAGTTCAGTACTACGATCTGCGAGCTGAGAGAATTGAGCACACTGAGGTTGAAGGCCTCACTCTCACGCAAGGCCTCTTCCGCCCGCTTCTTCTCAGACACGTCTCGTCCGATTCCGATGATGCCGATAGGCTCGCCGTGCGAATTCTTGAGCAGGGCGCCGGTGCAGTGATAGGGAATGAGGCGCTGATCTTTGGTCAGCAGATGGCTGTCAAGTGCAGCATACCCTTCCGTGAAGGCCCGCTGAATCGCGGCGATGGTGGAAAGCTGTTCTTCCGGAGGGACGAAGGCCAAGGCAGGCATACCCACCAATTCCGCTGAACTGTATCCCGTAACTTCTTCGACACGCTGATTCCACTTCACCAAGTTGCCTTGGCGGTTCAGAGCGAACACGATGTCAGGGATCGCTTCAATGACATTGTGTAAATCGGCCTGGGCCTGGGCCTGGGCCTGGGCACGTTCCTGTTCAGCTCGCCTCCGTTCGAACTCCGCTGTAACGCGCGGGGCAAAGACTCCCAGCAGGGATTGCAGAGAGTCGCTGTGCTCCAGCGGCTTCGTATCCATCACGACAAGCAATCCAATGACTGCTCCGCCTTTCGTCCGAAGCGGCACAGCGCAATAGCTCTCGGCACCGAGATCTGCCAACCGCTGGAACTGAGGGAACGTTACCTGGGCATCCCGGTCGAAACAGGCAAAGGTCTCGGTCAGTGCCGTGGCGCAGGGCGTATGGGCAAGTTCATATTCGAAGTTCTCGACGAGGGCGCCTCCGGCTGACACCGCCAGGGTCCGGATTTTCTTGATGCGATCTCCCTGCACCTCCCCGATAATTGCGTACTGTACATGCAATACGGACGTCAGGTGTGTCACCAAGGATACGAAAAACTCCTCGCCGGTCTCAGCCGCTGTGCCTGCGACGATGGCGCGAAGCAGGTCTGACTGCTCCCGCAAGTCCTGCCCCGACCGGTCCTGCTCCGCCAATTCACGTGACAGGTCGGCAACCTGGCTCCGCAACAAGTCCAATTCGGACAGATGGCCGGTACTACTCATGGTGCGACTCCTTGCCATGCAAGATGGCGCTGTATGGCAGATGAGCATGGATCATCAATATCAAAGCATCGACGCGCAGCAATTACGATCGCGCTGATGCCACTGCCTTGTGCGGAAAGATTTTGATGATGAGTGAAGAGGAAGAAATGAAAAACAGAAGAGACGCCGCGAACGTTCCGGCGACGAATCCCAGCCCTATCGCTTTGGTGCAGATCAGGCTGCAAAAACCGCATGTGCGCAGCCCCTCGCTGGTGGTCCTGAACCGGAAGGCAAGAACGAGAATGTGTATTTGGTGCCGAAGGCGGGACTTGAACCCGCACGGCTTGCGCCACACGCCCCTCAAACGTGCGTGTCTGCCATTTCACCACTTCGGCACTCAGCAGGAGCTTGAAAACCCCCCGCAACTGCGTTCTCGCATCGCTCAAACCCTCAACGTACTCAGCCGTACGCCTCGGGCTTTCGCTCGCTGCGGCCTTGTTGCAAGGCTTTTTGAAGCTCCTGCAACTGAGGACGCTGAAACAAGCTGCCACGCTGTTCCATGTCCACGCTTCACGAACGACATGCGACTAACCCGAGGGAGCCGCATTATAGAAGTGGACCAAAATCCTTGTCAATCGATAGAGGCTCCGGTAGAATCGGGCGGCTCATGCTCACCGAGTCCTCCAACGTTGTGCAAAGTCTCCCCAGCATCGCTTCCACGCTCGATGATGTCGTTGAACGACGGGCACAGGGGTTGATCGCGGCGTTGTTCGACGTCGACAACACGCTTTTGCCTGGAGAGGCCAGCGAGATACGATTCTTCCGGTTTCTGTGGCGGCGTGGCCTGGTGGGATGGAGTGAATTGACCCGAAGCGCGGCCTGGCTCGTGGGACACATGCCCCCATTCTCGCTGCACTCGCTCCGCGAACAAAAAGTGTATCTGGCGGGCAAGCGGCCTGCGGATATTGAATCCTATGCGCGGGAATTCTGTCAGGCCGAAATGATCGGCAAGGTGTCCTCGCAGGGCCGC
>CAMDRK010000096.1 GCA_945906715.1 Nitrospira lenta | reverse complement strand
TCGGAAACACATTGGCAATGATGAACAGGAACGCCGCCCCAAGCGTATAGGCAAGTGCACGATCGACACTGTCAGGGATGTGACGAAAAAGTACTGCGCCGCAGCGCAGACAAGCGGCGACGCCGCCCGGCGGGAGTTCCGGCTCCCGTTGCAAGAGATCGCATTCATGGCAAGCGGTGAGAGTGCGCGATGACATATGGCTGGTCTGTCTCGTGTATTTGGTTTATTTAGTCCTCTGCTTCAAGCAGCAAAACAAGCCAGCTGAGCCAGACAGGCGAGATAGGATAAGCCAATCGGATAGGCCAGATCAACCGAATTAGCCCTGCGCTTCAAATTCGCTGCGTGCAATGCTGCTTTGACGGATGATGGATTGGAGGGTACCCAATCGAATTTCATTGTGAGCAGGGACAGGGACAGGGACGGTCACGGTTCCGGTATCGGTTCAGCGCTGCATGACAACATGACTGCCACGCCGCCGTACTTCTGTAAACCCATGTCGCGCTAAAATCTGGCAGACCTCATGTCCTGAGAGGACCCGCAGTTTAGCCATGTGTTGCTTCGAAGCGCGTCACAAAGACTTCGGTATGCAACCGTCGCTGTAATTCTCCGGGGTCCGCGCATTCCAGAAATAATTCTGCGGCTTCTTTTAGATTAGCCATCGCTTCTTCCACTGTGGCCCCCTGGCTGGCCACGTCCAACTCCGGGCAGAGAGCGACATACCCGTCGCCTTCTTTCTCCACAACCGCCGTATAGCTATTGCCTGCCATGAGTTAGTCTCCTTCAATTCGTCTATGCCGTAGTGAAATATAGCTTAGCGAGCCTTGGAAACATAGCAAGACAAGTAAAGAAGGTGATCGCCGATCCCTGGCTCAAGTCTCGCCCGTCTCGTTGATGCCACGCCTACGGAACAACGGGGCTCGCCGCATGCGATTCGATTGGTTCAGCGGTTCCTCTACGCTTCTCCTCGGATCCCTGGCCGGGCACAGCAACTCCTGGAGACCATCCTCCTCCAAGAGCCTTATAGAGTTGAACGACGGACGTCAATTGCCCACGCCGCGTGCGAGCCAACGCGAGTTCCGATTCGAATAGACTGCGCTGGGCCGTCAGTACATCAAGGTAACTGGCCCGCCCGCCTTGATAGCGAAAATCAGCCAGAGTAAAAGCGGATCGCAAGGACGCTACTTGCTGCTCTAGTGCGGAACGTTGCTCAGCCGTCTTCTGGACGGCAATCAGCGCATCCTCCACTTCCTTGAACGCGGTCAGCACGGTCTTCCTATATTGGGCCACAGCCGCCTGAGCCTGAGCCTCCGTCGCCTTCACCTGGTAGCCCAATGCCGAAGCGTTGAAGAGTGGACCGGTCAACGAGACAGATCCTTTAAAGGTGGCGAACGGTCCAATGGAGGTCCCCGAGATTTGAAGACCAGCCCCACCGACCCCGCCGGTCAGGGCCAGTTGTGGGAACCGGACCGCCTGGGCCACACCGATATTGGCGGTCGCCGCCGCCAGGTCTTGCTCGACTTTCAGGATGTCCGGACGCCGTTGAAGAAGATCCGACGGGAGTCCTGGCGGGACAGCAGGAGGAATCGACTGTTCGGTGAGGCGAAGCCCTCTCGCAATCTCTGCCGGTCTGTGGCCGAGCAGGATGCTGAGCCGATTTTCTGTTTGGACAACTTGCCGCTCAATGTCTGCCAGCTGCGCCGCAGCCCCCGCCCGTTCCGCCTGGAACCGATCGAGGTCG
Organism: Nitrospira lenta; assembly: GCA_945906715.1. Taxonomy (GTDB): domain Bacteria; phylum Nitrospirota; class Nitrospiria; order Nitrospirales; family Nitrospiraceae; genus Palsa-1315. Next base: position 6,845 of record CAMDRK010000096.1, on the reverse strand, counting down.
AGCTTCGGGATAACGCCCTGCTTAAACCGAAGCTCCGACAGCCGGACCGTTTCCTCCCATGACTTGAGGGTGCGTTTGGTAATTTCCACCTCATAATCGAGTCCTCGGAGTTCGAAGTAGGCCTCAGCCACATTGCTGACCAATCCGAGGATGACCGCACGTTGATTCTCCGATTTCGACAACAATTGCGCCCGAGCGGCTTCGATGGACCGTCGGATACGACCCCAGAGATCAACCTCCCATTTGAGTCCGATATCAGCGCTTTCGTGGGAGAGGCTTAATCCTCCGCCCTTGCCCCCCGACGGAATGGCGCCGCCGCCGATCGGAAGGACATTGCTGTTCGTGTTCCGAAAGCCGAAGACAGTCCCTGAGTAATTCAGCGACGGGACCAGGTCGAACTTGGCGATCATGAGCTGAGCCTGAAACTCTTCGATGTTGGCGGCGGCAATCTGCAGATCCAGGTTTTCCTCAAGCGCGATCCGAACCAGCCTCTGGAGTTCCTGGTCTTTCAGCAGCTCCCACCAGGGTAAGTTGGCAATGGACTCTGCGGTTGAAGCCGTGACTCGCCAGGTATCAGCCTTAGGGGTTTCGGGGCGGGTGTAATCAGGACCCATTTTACAGCCCTGTAGCAAAAATACCACACCTGTGAGCACCACCATTATATAGAGGCGAGCGGTCACGGACCGAGATGCGGGATGCGGGATGCGAGATGCGAGATGCGGGATATGCGATTCGCGATCCGGGATACGTGATCCGGGATTCAACGCGCGCATCTCGCATCCTGTATCCCGCGACTCGTATCCCGCATCTTGCATCCCCTTTCGCCCCCCTCGCTCCCGGCTCATCTCAATCTCCTCCACCGTAGCTTCCACTCTCACGTCCGTGAATCGGTGACAATGGTGCAGGCTGAACAGGCTGAGGGGAGTGTCCGTCGCCCGATCCATTCGGCATTCCTGGAGCGGGTCTGCCGGGCAACGGATTCTTCTGTGGTCTGCCCCGATGCGTCAGGTTCTCGACGACATAGAAACTGACTGGAATGAGGAAAATTGCAATGACTGTCGTGGCCAGCATTCCACCGAATACAGCAAGCCCGAGCAAGACTCTTCCATGCGCGCCGGCTCCCGTGGCCAGCACGAGGGGAACAACGCCAAGGATAAACGCGAACGCCGTCATGAGGATAGGCCGGAGTCGCACTTTAGCTCCGGCTAGCGTGGCATCGAGCAGCGTCATCCCCTTTTCATACTCGACCTTGGCAAACTCTACGATGAGAATGGCGTTCTTGGCTGCCAGGCCGATCAGCATCACCAGACCGATCTGGGTAAAGACATCGTTCTCACTGGCTTGAGGCGCCACCAGTTTAAACAAATATAACGTGCCGAACGCACCGAAAACGGCGATTGGCGTGCCGAGGAGCACGCTGAGGGGCAAGACCCAACTCTCATACTGTGCGGCAAGAATCAAAAAGACGAAGAGCAGAGAAAACCCAAAGATCACGCTGGCCGGCACGCCTTCCGAAGCCGCCTTCTCCTGGAACGACATGCCCATGTAGTCGTATCCCATGCCGCTGGGCATCGTGGCCGCAAAGACTTCCTCCAATGCCTTCATCGCCTGTGCTGAACTGTAGCCGGTGGACGCTCCCACGAGCAGTTGCGACGAGCGGTACTCGTTGTACCGCATCGTAAACTCCGGGCCATGGAAGGTCTCCATCGTCACCAGCGCCGAAAGCGGGACCATATCGCCGCTAGCGTTGCGCACATAGAATTGTCCCACATTCTCCGCCTGGGTACGGAATTCCCCCTCCGCCTGCACATAGACCTGCCAGACACGCCCGAACCGATTGAAGAAGTTCACCATGACGCCACCCATGAAAGACTGGATCGTCTGGTAGACGTCAGAGAGATTCACGCCCTGCTTCAGCACTTTCTCGCGATCCACCCTCGCGAACACTTGCGGCACATCGGGAATGAAGGTCGTATCGATCCGCGAAATCTCCGGACGCGTACGGGCCGCCTCCATAAACTTTTCTGTGTTTTCGGCCAGGAATCCGATGTCCTTACCCACCCGGTCTTCCAGGATGAAGGTGACGCCGCCTGAAGTGCCGACGCCGGGAATGGCGGGCGGTGGAAAGAGAAAGGCTTTGGCCTCGGGCAGCGCGGCGAGTTGCGCGTTGACGTGCTTGAAAATCGGCAGGAGTTTTTCCTCGGGCTTGGTCCGTTCGCCCCACGGTTTGAGCGTCACGAAAAAGGCTGCGTTGTATGTGGTGTTCACGGTGCTCAGCAGGCTGAATCCGACGATCGTGGTGGCATATTGCACGCCCGGCGTATTTTTCAGGATGGCCTCGATTTTTCTGCAGACTTCGTCCGTGCGTTGAAGCGACGAGGCGTTCGGCAGTTGGACGTTCAAAAACACATAGCCCTGGTCCTCAAGCGGCAGAAATCCGCCCGGCAGTTGCGTGCCAAGCCAGCCCGCTGCGGCGGTGACCGCGACCAAAAAAAGCATCGAACGGCCGGCCTTACGAATCAAATGGCCACAGCCCTTCACATAGCCGTCCGTCGCACGCCCAAACCACCGGTTGAACCAACCGAAGAATAAACCAAGCGGTCCCCTGGCCGGTTGCTTGGGCCGCAACAACAGGGCCGCGAGCGCGGGACTGAGGGTCAGCGCGTTGAAAGCCGAGATCACGACGGACAAGGCGATAGTCACGGCAAACTGCTGGTACAACCGTCCTGTGATGCCGGGGATGAAGGCCGTCGGGATAAACACGGCCGCGAGAATCAGCGCAATGGCAATCACCGGCCCGGACACTTCTTCCATCGCCTTAAGGCTGGCCTCTTTAGGCGACAGACCCTTTTCGATATGGTGCTCCACCGCCTCGACCACCACAATCGCGTCGTCCACCACCAAGCCGATAGCGAGCACCAGGCCGAAGAGCGACAACGTGTTGATCGTGAAACCAAGCAACGGAAAGAGGGCGAACACACCGATCAGCGAAACCGGCACGGCCAGCAACGGAATCAACGTGGCGCGCCAGCCCTGGAGGAAGATATATACAACGATGATCACGAGGACCAGCGCTTCGAAGAGGGTGTGCACGATCTCCTTGATGCCCTCTCGGACCGCCTGCGTCGTATCGAGCGCGGTGACATAGTCGAGATCGGCAGGGAAGCGCTCCTTCATCTGCTCCATCAGCTTCGTGGCCGCATCCATTGTCTGAATCGCGTTGGACCCCGGCAGCTGGTAGATGGCCACGATGGCGGAAGGTTTTCCGTTCATGCGGCCGATCATGTTGTACATCTGCGAGCCCAATTCGATGCGAGCCACGTCCTTCAACCGGACCATGGACCCGTCCTGGTTCGCGCGGATCACGATATTTCCGAATTCCTCTTCCGTCTCCAAGCGGCCTTGAGCGCGGACGCTGTACGTGAACTCCTGCCCGGCAGGAACCGGCTCCGCGCCGATCTGACCGGCCGGATTCACGGTATTCTGGGCCTTGATGGCGTTGAGAATCTCCGTCACAGTGATCCCCAATTTGGCAAGCTGGTCCGGCCGTACCCAGAAACGCATCGCGTATTGGCCTGCGCCGAAGACCTGTACCTGACCAAGGCCGGGAACACGGGTCATGGGATCGTTGATGTTGACGTAGGCATAGTTGGCTAAAAACGTGGCATCGTAGGTGCCGTTCGGTGAATAGAGCGAGAACAGGGCAAGAGGGCTGGTCGCGGATTTCTTGATCGTAACGCCGAGATTTTTGACATCGGGCGGCAGCTGGGATTCTGCCTGGGAATAGCGCATCTGCGCGAGGATTTGATCGTCGTTCGGCCGAGAGTTGATATCAAAATTCACGCGCAACGTCATCTGCCCGTTGTTTGCGTTCACCGAGTACATGTACAGCATGTTTTCCACCCCGCTCATCATCTGCTCGATAGGGGTGGCGACCGACTTTTCGAGGGTGACCGCGTCCGCGCCGACGTAGGTGGCTTTGAGCATGATCTCCGGGGGCGCGATGTCCGGAAACTGAGCGATGGGAAGCTGGACCATCGCGATGACGCCGAGGATCACCATGATGATCGAAATCACCATCGCGACGATCGGACGATTGATGAAGAATTTAGCCATAGAGACGAAGAGAACGAATCAGCGAAGATAGCGGCGAAACAGTTACGCTTGCATCACATCATTCAGCCTTCTCATTTGTCTGGTCACCGAACGGTTTCGGATCCACGCTCATGCCGGCCTTGAGTTTTTGCAACCCCTCGACGACCACGCGCTCACCTGGGTTCAGCCCCTGCTCAATGATCCAGAGATTCCCCGTCCGCTGACCCACTTTGACTGGACGAACATCCACTGTGTTGTCCGGGGTCACGACCGCCACCTGATAACTGCCCTGCAACTCCGTGACCGCCCGCTGGGGGACCAGTAACGCCTTCTCTCTTGTCTTGGTAACTGCCCGCACGCGCGCGAATTGGCCGGGCCTGAGAAGGCTGTTCGGGTTGGGGAAGAGGGCTGCGACGAGGATCGTACCGGTTTTGACATCCACCTGCCGGTCGACGAGAAGGAACTGTCCTTTGTGCGGATAGATCGTCTCGCCGCCTAGGATCAATTCGAGTTGAATCCCACCATACGTATCCTTTTCTTTCTGCTCTTTGTAGCGTTGCTGGATTTTCTCCGCCGCCCCGAGATATTCCTGCTCGCTCACAGGGAAGTAGACCCTAATCGGGTCGAGAGTGGACATCGACGTCAATGCGGTGCTGGCATCGATGAGATCGCCGATCTGGGCCTTGGCTATGCCAACGACCCCGTCGATCGGGGCCGTGATCCTGGTCCAACCCAAATTGAGTTTCGCTTGCTCGACTGCCGCCTTGGCAGCAGCGGTGTCGCCTTTCGCGGCCTCATACGCCTGTACGGAGTCCGTCAATTCCTTCTGGCTGATGGCCCCCTGTTTGGCCAACGGAGTGTCCCGTTCCACGTCCTGCTTGGCTTTCAAGAAGTGAGCCTGTGCTTTTGCCAAATCTCCCTGAGTCTGATCAAACGCCACCTTGAACTTACTCTGATCCAACTCAAACAGCAGATCGCCTTTATGGACGAATTCCCCCTCTGTGTAGGGCCGCTTCAGCAGATACCCGCTGACCTGAGCACGGATGCGTGCATTGACCGACCCATCCGTAGTTCCGACCCACTCTGAGTAGATCGGAACATCCTTCTGGATGACGTCGACAACTTCGACATGGAGCAAGGGAGGGGGGGGAGCCGAGGTGGTTTCGCCTTTACAGTGGACGAGAGTACCGGCCAACAGGATCAACAACCAGATCGACGCTGCTGCCTTAGATAAACAGACACATCTGTGGGGATGGCCCATTCATACCTCCAAGTGGGAGTTATCCTATCTCAGGCCTTTATGAAATTGCAACGAAGGCTCAACGGTGGAAAATGGCTCCCCCTGGTCCTTCGCCGAAGCAAAGAATCCTAAACCGGTTCCGTACAAGTGGCGTTCCTGCCCTGCTCTCGCCTACTTTCATTGACCTTGTCAACGCACGAGTGGTAACCTCCCCTCCGTTTGCGGTCTGCCGGTTCATCTGGTTTATATCGTTTGTTTGGTTTATTTGGTTGAATCAGACCAACCAGATAGACCAAATGAACCAGACAGACCAGATAAACCAGAACAACCACGGAGGCTCCATGAAGCACGTGATTCTGACCATTCTGTGCATCTGTGCCCTGCTCGTCCTGCCCGCGTTCGCACAGGATAAACAATCGCCGAAGAAGCCTGCGCTGACCCAGGCTCCGTTCTTAAAATCATGGACGGGAGACCTCGATGGAATGGTCAAGCGCCGCGTGATTCGCGCGCTCGTTGCGCCATCCCGCACGGCCTATTGGCTCAACGGCGCCAGGCAGATCGGTGCAGAATACGAACTGCTCAAGGCCTTCGAAAAAGAAATCAACGAAAAATACAAGGCCCAAGGAAAGCATATCCGTACTCTTGTGACCATTATTCCGACGAGGCACGACCAGTTAATCTCCGGCCTGTTGGAGGGCCGTGGCGACATCGCCGCCGGCATCTTGACCGTGACGCCGGAACGCCTCGAACAGGTCGATTTCGGCGAGCCGTTCTTCCGTGGCGTCAGGCAAATCGTGGTGACGGGACCGGCGTCCCCCGAGCTGGTCTCGATTGATGATCTCTCGGGCAAGGAAGTATTCGTCCGCCGGTCGACGAGCTACTGGACTCATCTCGAACATCTCAACGAGCGCTTCGCGAAGGAGCAGAAACCGCCGGTCACCCTCAAAGCCGCGCCGGAGGATCTGCAAGACGACGATCTGCTGGAAATGGTGAATGCCGGACTCGTCGGCACCATCGTCGTCAATCGGTATCAGGCACTGCTGTGGGCGAAGGTGTTCAAGAAGCTCAAGCCTCGGGAAGACCTGGTGGTGAATAAGGGAGGCGACATCGCCTGGATGATCCGCAAAGACAGTCCGAAGCTGAAAGCGGAGATCGCCGGATTCGCCAAGCAGTACGGCCAGAAGTCCGACTTCGGCAAGGCACTGGTCAAAAAATACGCTGCCAGTACAAGGTTCGTGAAACCTGCCGCGTCAGCATCCGAGATCAAGAAGTACGAGGCGACGGTCGAGTTCTTTCGTAAATACAGCGCCAAGTATGACATGGACTATTTATTAATGATGGCGCAGGGCTATCAGGAATCGCTGCTCGATCAGAACGCCAGAAGCGACGTCGGCGCAATCGGCGTAATGCAGCTCATGCCCGCCACCGGCAAGGAAATGAACACCGGAGACGTTACGCATGTCGAATCCAACATCCACGCCGGCGTCAAATATGTCAGCTTGATGCGCAA
>CAMDRK010000095.1 GCA_945906715.1 Nitrospira lenta | reverse complement strand
CTCGCCGGTAAATCGGCTGTCGTTTTGACCGCTGCGTCGCCACATCCTCCAGGCCACCACGATCATCAAGACGCTGAACAGAAGAAGCACCGTTTCCCCCCGCACGAACCGGTGCCCGAATGCGCCAACCCACGCACCGACTGCGCCGGTGACGCTGAAGATCAATCCAGGCTTCACCCTCACCTCACCGGACGCTCTTCGTTGATACACGCCGATCAACGCCGAAGCGGCGACCACCATCAACGACAGAACAGTGGCGGACTGCACCTTCATGCCGAGCACATACACCAGAAGCGGAATCGCCACGAGGGAACCACCCCCGCCGGTGGCTCCGAGCGCGAGACCGATGACTCCACCTGACAGAATGGCTAATCCAGCATGCTCAATGGTCATTGGTCAATTGTCGTCCGTGAGGTGCGGCTCATCACTCGTAGCACACATCCCGACTCTCTTGATCTGCACCGACCCCTCACGCCTCCGTCGGAAATCCCGCCTGTTTCCATCCCTGCATCCCGCCCATCATTACCTGGACTTTGGAGAAGCCTGCCTGCATGAGGATTTGCGCAGCGGTATGGGCTCGTCCTCCTGCCTTGCAGATTGCGACAATCTCTCGATCACGATGCGTTTCCAATTCGGACAGTCGATGCGACAGTGTGGTGACCGGGATATTGGTCACCCCAGTGATATGGCCAAGTTCCCCGCTCAGCTCGTGGAGGTCACGCACATCGAGCAGAAATAGGCTGACCCCTGCAGCGAGTTTGTGTGAGACTTCTTCCACGGGAATCCCCGTGACCTGCTGATCGTTCGCGCCAATGTCCAATGTCCCCTTGACCTCACAGGCCGGCACGTCAACCGGAATCCAGGCCGCCTTGGGATCGCGGGCGCAGGCATAGTTGGCCTTCAGCACTTCCTTCATCCAATCGGCAGGGCCAAGAGTGAGCCCTTCCAGATAGTCGATGTACTCCTGTTTGGTGCGAGGCTTCAAATTGGGGTTGCGGAGTTTCTGGTCTTTCAAACTCGATGGCTGGCGACCTCGGTACTCATGGGCCGGATATACGATGAGATGATCGGGCAGGCCCAGCACACGCTGCATACTGTCCCAGTGTTCGCCGGGATCGCCACCGGGCAGATCTGTGCGGCCAGCTCCAGCCTCATCCAAAAACAGGACATCTCCGGTCAGAACTCGATCCTCAAACACTAACGCGACGCTGTCTTTCGTGTGCCCTGGCGTGGTCATCACTTTCACCGGAATATTGCCAAGACGGCAGGCGAACCCGTCCGTCAGGTGAACGGTGACGCAGCGCGCAGGCGCCTTGTGATGCATGGCGTATTGGCAATCCGTCTCATCCTTGAGCGCCGCGCCCCCGGAAATATGATCCGCATGGGTATGTGTATCGATGACGTGTGTCAGGGTGAGTTTTCGCTGGTCCAGCGTCTTCAGGTAGTCTTCGACGTGCTCCAGAACTGGATCAACCAGGATCGTCTCACGACTCTTCTCGTCGCCGATTAGATAGGTCCGACAGGCATGAGGATTCAGCTGTTCGAATATCATTATTTGGCTCTCCTAATTGTAATTGTAAGAGATGTCTCTCGATGAGAGACATGGCCACGGGAAAAGATTCAGGCCTGCTCCTGGCACGGTCATCTCCTGCATTTATGCATCCGACGTTTCAGGCTTTTTACGCAGCCGGTCGGCTGTCTCAGCCCTTCGGTGTATCTCAGGAGGTGAGCCAAAAAACTCATCACATAATCAGGAATAGCAGACTAGAGGGGCTAGAGTATCAGGCTATGCAAACCACTTATGGTTGACCGAATGACCGCACGTATCGCAATACCTGCCAGGCTTCTTCTTCCGTCAGCACGAGCGGAATAAAGGGGGCCATCGCCGTGCCCTTGCTGCCATTCTTCAAAATCCAGAACAGTTCCCCATCGGTTCGAGCGGCTTGCCACGTCTTGTCGGTGAAATTTCTCGGGAGGGGCGAGTCGCGCCTTTCACGCCCGTCTCGCTTGAGTTAGACATCGCACCCGCTTACCGGCCACAAGCTTCGCCCTCACTACCTCCCGACTACCGTCCATCCATACCGCCCATCCCGCCTCTCGGTCCGCCCCGTCCCATCTCACCCATACCACCACCGCCTGGTTCCATCATGGATCCCATCCCTTCTCCGCGTCCCATCAGGCCAGGCCCATGCTCACCGCCGAAGTTTCGGATGTACTGGATGAGGGTCCAGATTTCTCCGTCCGTTAGTTGCCCTCCAAAGCCAACCATGCTGGTACCGGCTGATCCGTTCTTGATCACCCAGAAGATTTCCCCCTCCGTCCGATGGCGCCAGAATCCGTGGTGCTGGAAATTGCGCGGCGAGGGATTCAATTGAGCCGCCAGCGGCCCATTGCCGTCTCCGTCTTTTCCATGGCAGTTGAAGCAAGCGCCCTTGCCGTCGTAGATCGCCTTCCCCAGCGCGACGGTTTCAGGGGATTTTGGCAAGGGGCTCGTGAGTGCGCGCGCTGCGGCCAGCTTGTCGGCCGGCACCAGCTGCTGCATCATGTGTCGTTCGGCAGCCCCGGCAGGAATGGCAAAGAAAACTACGACGACCAGCAGCAGAATCATACTCGGCTTCATCACCTTCCTCCTTTAACAGGCTGCCGAAAAAGCTCGCCAGTCTGTCTTGTTCATTTGGTCTATCTTGTTTTGGTTGAACGAAACTAACCACATCAACCAGATGGACATCGATCGAATGCATCGGACGCATAGAGTCCCTTGCTGGAGCCTGTTACAAATCCAGCTCCACCATCTTGCGGTGGAATCGAGTGATCACGTTGGGGTCCGGCGCGAGGCGGATCGGGGCCTCATCCTTGCCGTTGTAGGGCAACACATTCAGTACATGCCGGAGACTTTCCAATCGCGCCGCCTGCTTATCGTTGGCCTTGACGATAATCCAGGGACTGAAGGTCGTGTGCGTTTTGCTGAACATTTCCTCTTTGTAGCCGGTATAGGAATCCCACAGTTCTTGCGCCTTAGCATCGACCGGGCTCAACTTCCATTGCTTGAGCGGGTTCTGTCTGCGCGCTTCGAATCGCTTCGCCTGCTCCTCCTTGGAGATGGAGAACCAAAACTTGATGATCGTCACGCCATCTTCGTAGAGCATATGTTCGAATTCCGGAACCTGCTGCAGAAACCGCTGGTGTTCCTTCTTGTTGCAGAATCCCATCACCGGTTCGACCACCGCCCGGTTGTACCAACTGCGGTCGAAGAACACGATCTCGCCCTTATTGGGCAGCTGGCGGATATAGCGCTGAAAGTACCATTGCCCCCGTTCTTCATCCGAGGGTTTGGGCAGCGCGACCACCCGCATGGCGCGGGGATTCAGATGCTCGGTGAACCGGCGGATCGTACCGCCCTTCCCTGCCGCATCGCGCCCTTCGACCAGAATCGCAATTCGTTCACCCTTGTTCTGTACCCACCGTTGAAGCCTGACCAATTCAACTTGTAATTGCCGCAACTCTTGCTCGTACAGCAATGTCCTGCGCACCTCTTCGATATCGACGGATTTGTTCTCGAGCAATTGGATAAAACCTTTGCTCGTATTGACCCTGCGGAGATCGTCCTCGGTCAAGGCGCTGCCCAATTCGCCGATACGTCCCAGCCCCTGTCCGACAGATCCGGCGCGCGGGAGTCGATAGCCGTCCCCTTCCCGCGGCACCATCGTCGGAATGGTCTCCAGCTCATTGCGCTCATCAATGTCCGCCTCATCCCGCCGACCAGCTCGGCCTTTCGACTTCCCTGCAGATTCGCTATCGGTTGCCATACAGAGCTTCCTTTCTTCGCACGCTATCAGAATGCCACGTTTCGATCACGTTCGGCGACGGCCTTGATGTAGTCCGGCATGCCCTTGATCGTCGCGCCAGAAACAAGATCCCCCGCGCCGATCTGCCGCGCCACGGCGCAGGCCCCGCATACCCAGATGGGAATATTCGCCGCTTGCACGGCTGCCAGTACATCTTTGAGCGGCGTCAGATTCACCCCCGTCACATGATCCGCAGTTCCCTTCCGCCCAAGCGTGACCGCTTCATTCCAGAGCCAAAGCACAACCTCGTGCCCCTGCTCTTTCGCAACCTTCGCTGCCATGAACGGCAACGTTGCCATGGTCGGATCATCCGTGCCTCGGCTTCCAGAAATTATAAATGTCGCCATGTTTTCCTACTCCTCGTCGTTCGTGTTTCTTTTCCTCTCATCCCCTACCCCCTTACCCCTTGCCTCGCGCGCCTTACACCGTTACCCCTTTTACCCCCCTACCCCCTTATCCCTTTACCCCTCACCCCTAACTCCTCACCCACCTCCACGATGATGGGAATTGAGTTCGATCGCCACCCCGGCGGGCACTGCAAAAGATTGATGCACGGTGCAGCCATGCGCGACTTTGAGAAGACGCTCGCTTTGTTCAGCCGTGATTCGATGCGGCAAGTGAATCGCCAGCGTGACCTGGCCCACCCGATGCGGCTGTTCCGTCATGGTCCATTCCGCTTCGACGCTCAACCCTTTGATCGAGATCTGATGGCGATCGCAGTAGCGGCCCACGAAATAACCGACACAACTAGCCAGTGAGCCGACGAAGAGTTCGACAGGGCTCATGCCGGCATCCTGCCCCCCATCCTCGACCGGCTGATCGGTCACGACGCGATGCCTGCCGCTCGTGATGTCATGCCGAGTCCCGCCATGATATGAGACTATGAGTTTCATGCGCCCTCTTCTATGTCATTCGTGAATTGTGAGCGCAACGAGCAAAACATGCACCCTTCAAGTTTTGAGTTCTGAGTTCGACGTTCTGAGTTTGAAGTTCAAGGAACCTCGAACACTCGCCTATCCCGTTCTTCCCGCCAGTCTCAAACTCAGAACCCAGAACTCAGAACTCAGAACTTCATTCCCCGCCTCACCCATCCCGCTTTTCCCGCAAGCCCCGCACGTCTCGCGCACTAGTATGGCGAATCTGCTGGCTTGCCTCCCTTCGGCCAATCATTCACCTTGCCGGGGAAATCCGGCCGGGGTTGGGCATTAATATAGGCGGCAACATCGTACGCATCGTCATCCGACAGGCTCCAACCCCAGCTACGTGGCATGTTCGATTTGATGAAAGCGGCGGCCACGCTCACCCGCGCCATGCCTGCGTCAATCGTGTAGGACTGCGGCCCCCAGACCGGCGGCGCCGTCATCGTGCCCAGACCGTCGGAGCCGTGACAGAAAACACATTTACTCGCAAACACTTTCTTCCCGTTGTCTGAATCGATTGGGCGCTGTGACTGAATACGCTGGAAACCCCGCCAGGATATAGTCGCACCGCTTGGCACTCCGCGTGAAAGCCAGGTGATGTAGGCCACGACGGCCTGCAGCTTAGTACTGTCCGGCGGAAGCGCCCGCCCATTCAGGCTCCGCTCAAAGCACTCGTTGACACGATCAGTGAGCGTATTCACCTTTGCATTGCGGGCACGGTACTCGGGATAGACTGCGGCTAGGCCGACGAACGAGGCAGCGTTCGGATTGAGCCCGCCGTCGAGATGACAGTTGGTGCAGTTGAGGCTATTGCCGACATAGGGTTTGGCATATTGCTGTGTATCGACGACAATCTTATAGCCAAGCCGGATCTGTTCACCCCGTTGACTACCAGGAATAGTTTCCGGGGAGGGTGGAGAAAATTCTATCGGCGCGCTGCCAGTTTGGGTGGCCCCTCGAAACTCCTCGGTCTCGACCCGAGCCCTCTCGGCTGAGCAGCTCAGGAGCATAGCCACACCAAGAATAGTCGGCAACAGTCGTATCATAGCTCTCTCTTGTGCCAAGACCGTGCCACTAACAGGGAGAACCGGCCTGTCGCTTTAACCCGTCAAATCAAACGATTAGCCATCAGACTCCGGTCGCCCTGGAGCTAAAAGCCACAGCGCCGACCTCGTCATTGTTGCGGGATGCCACAGGAGCTAGACAAGGGGCGGAACAGAAAGTGCTGAGTGCTGAGTTATAAGTTCTGAGTTAGAGACCGACGGAAAGAACGGGATAGGCGAGAGTTCGAGGTTCCATCAACTTCGAACCTGGAATTTCGAGCTTCGTGTCGCGCCTGTCGCGCTTTACGCTTCACGCCTGTCCTGAGCGCAGTCAAAGGGAACGACGCTTCACGCGCAAGGGTTCCCGTTCAGAACCAGGCCCGCACCCCCATGACGAATCGAACCTGTGATGGGTTGCCCCCCTCTTGGCGCACGAGAGTGGCGGTCTCGCCGAAACTTCTATCGAGGGAGATACCAATGTAAGGCGCAAACTCGCGTCGAAATTCATAACGCAGCCGCCCCCCGAATTCGAGGTTGTTGAGCCCGGAGCCGGTCGTGAATTCCTCGACTCGTTGAACAGCGGCGTTGGTCTCGAAGCGGGTCTGGAGGATCAGGCGTTGCGTCAGCAATAGGTCTTTCGTGAATGCCAGCCTGGCAGACACCGCGCCGTTCTGATCGATGAACAGAGAAGACTCGAAATCGTAGTTGTACGGGACAAGCCCTTCGATTCCTATCACGCCGAGCCCACGGGTCACGTTGTGCCCGCGGAATGTTTGAGTCTCGACGCGCGGACCGATCTGAAAATCGTAATATTTCTGGATGAACCGGCCATACAGGAGTTGAAAGTCCACGTCGTAGTCTGCTTTGAAGGCGGTGTCCTTCTGTCCTTCGCTTTTGAACCAGACTCGGTTGTAGTCCCCGCCGTACCAGCCCTCGATATCCCACCGGTAGTCGTCATGGCCTTGACTTCCACCTGTTCTCGGACGGTATTCGAGGACATCGATGAGAGTGAATAGACGATGCTCCTGATCGTTAACGGGAGCAGGCCAGTCGTCTGGCGGGGAAAACTTAGACCGCGTGCCTTCCTCCTTGGCAAAAGAACCGACGGTCACAGAGGCCTTGGAAGCGGTCTGGCCGGCTGGCGCCTTTCCCTTTTGGGCCGTATCAGTCACCGTTGACGTGAGTGGGGTCATGGAGGATTCGATCGAAGGTGGCGCGGCAATGACCCGCACGGCGATGCCGTTGCCCAACATGAAAACACAAGCAACTGCAAGGAGGCATGCGGAAACTCCGGCAGGAGAGCTTGTTCCGCTCATCATTCCGACACCTCGACAAGCCGGAACATACCCGCCTCCATGTGGAGGAGCAGATGGCAGTGAAACGCCCAGGGCCCAGGGGCATCCGCGGTGACGGCGACAGACAGCCGCTCAGCAGGCTTGACCACGACCACATGTTTTCGTGGAAGATAGGCGCCGGCGCCATTTTCCAAATGCATCCACATCCCGTGCAGATGGATCGGATGTTCCATCATCGTATCGTTCACAAAGGTCAACCGCACCCGCTCGCCGTACTGGAAGCGAATCGGCTCTTTGGCTTCTGAATATTTCTTGCCGTCGAACGACCACATGTACCGATTCATGTGGCCCGTGAGATGGAGTTCAATCTCGCGTTCCGGTTCCCGCTGGTCTGGATAGGGCGCCAGACTTTTTAAATCGGTGTAGAGCAGGACCCGGCGGTCGCTGCCTTCCAGTCCTCTTCCTGGTTGCCCCAACCGGTTCCGCGAATACTCGGCCACCATTTGATTGCCGGGACCATGATCGTCCGGGCTATGCTTGACTGGTTCGGCGCCGGGTATCTTCGAGCGGCCTTGAACACCCGCACCCTTGGCTGGCATCTCTTGCATATCTTTCACAGGCGGTGTTCCCGAACCGTGCTGTATGTGCTCCGTACTCGAACTCTCGTCAGAAGGTTTTACCTTCTGGATGTCGCCGGAGGACTTCATGTCAGGCATTGCCATGTCACCATGGGAGTCCTTCATTCCTCCCATGCCCATATCCTCCATCGTTCGAAGCGGCCGGAGCCGACGTTGAGGAATTGCCGCAACCATGCCCGTTCGCGGCGCGAGCGTGCCGCGCGCATAGCCGCTACGGTCCATCGTCTCGGCAAAGATGGTGTAGCCACGGTCCTCGGTAGGTTCGACGATCACATCGTAGGTTTCCCCAACTCCCATGCGAAACTCATCCACCGCGACAGGCTGGACGTTCTGCCCATCGGCCTGCACCACCGTCATCGTGAGCCCCGGAATGCGCACGTCGTAGAAGGTCATGCTGGCCGCATTGATAAATCGCAGACGCACCCGCTCCCCTGGACGAAACAGCCCCGTCCAGTTGCCGGCGGGCGACAAGCCGTTCATCAGATAGGTAAAGGTATATCCGGTGACGTCCGCGAAGTCGGTCGGGTCCATCCGCATTTGGTCCCACATCAAGTAGTTCTTGATCGCCGTCCAAAACCCCATGCGTCTCACATCGGTCAAGAACTCACCCGCCGCACGTTTCTGGAAGTTGTAGTAACCTCCTTGCTTTTTCAGATTTGAGAATAGGGTTTCGGACGATTCATAACTCCAATCCGAGAGCATCACCACATACTCGCGCTCATAGCGAAACGGCTCAGGTTCGATGGGATCGATGATCATCGGCGCGTACATACCAGCTAACTCCTGTCCGCCGGAGTGACTATGAAACCAATAGGTGCCGCTTTGCCTGACCGGAAAGCGATAGGTAAAGGTCGCGCCAGGCTTAATCCCCGCGAAGCTCACTCC
>CAMDRK010000094.1 GCA_945906715.1 Nitrospira lenta | reverse complement strand
CTCAAGCGATTACCAGATGAGACCGTCCGCTACATCATTCTAAGCGATCCGGACGAGCAAAGAGAGCTGGAAGATGTCGAGCGGCGGGCGAAGGAGCAGGTCGAAATCCTTCAGACCCTGTACGACGAAAAGGTTGGGCGCCTGAAGCGGGGCGATGAGCTTCCGCCAGGCGTGATCAAGCTCGTCAAGGTCTATGTGTCGATGAAGCGCAAGATTCAGGTCGGCGACAAGATGGCCGGGCGGCATGGAAACAAGGGCGTAGTTTCCCGGGTCTTGCCCGAGGAAGATATGCCTTGCTTGCCGGATGGGACGCCGGTGGAAATTGTGCTGAACCCACTCGGTGTGCCCTCACGTATGAACGTCGGTCAAATCCTGGAAACTCACCTGGGATGGGCGGCTAAGGCGTTGGGAATCAAGGTCGCGAGTCCGGTGTTCGATGGAGCATCGGAAACAGAGATCAAGGAACTGCTGAAGAAGGCGGGCTTGCCGACCAGCGGGCAAACGATGTTGATGGATGGCCGAACCGGAGAAATGTTCGGCAGCCCCGTCACGGTCGGCTACATGTATGTCTTAAAGCTCCACCATTTGGTCGATGATAAGATTCACGCGCGGTCGATCGGTCCCTATTCGCTCGTGACGCAGCAGCCGCTCGGCGGCAAGGCGCAATTCGGCGGCCAGCGGTTGGGAGAAATGGAAGTATGGGCATTGCAGGCCTATGGTGCTGCTTCTACGCTGCAAGAGTTCTTGACGGTGAAATCGGACGATGTGCCGGGCCGCTCACGTATGTATGAAGCGATCGTCAAGGGTGAGCCGTTCCTGGAGCCTGGATTGCCCGAATCGTTTAATGTTTTGGTCAAAGAGCTTCAGAGTTTGGGACTCGACGTCGAACTGGTTAAGTCGCAAGACTAACCCATTTGTGTGCCGGCCATGACGGCCGGCATCAGAGGAGGTCACTACCGTGGAAGGCGTCTATACATTGTTTGAGAAACCGCGCGATGCGGTGTCGTTTGATTCGATGCGGATCCGGATCGCCTCGCCCGAAAAAATTCGGTCGTGGTCCTATGGCGAAGTGAAGAAACCGGAAACCATCAATTACCGGTCGTTTAAACCGGAAAAAGACGGACTGTTTTGCGCGAAAATTTTCGGCCCGATCAAGGATTGGGAGTGCAACTGCGGCAAGTACAAGCGCATGAAACACCGCGGCATCGTCTGCGACAAGTGCGGGGTCGAGGTCATTCAGTCCAAAGTCCGCCGAGAGCGCATGGGCCATATCGAACTTGCGGCGCCGGTTGCGCATATTTGGTTCCTCAAGGGCGTGCCGAGCCGGATCGGAACCTTGCTCGACATGAGCCTCAAGGGGCTGGAGCGCATTCTCTATTTCGAGAGCTATGTCTGCGTCGATCCGGGATCGACAGATTTGACGGAGAAAGAGCTGGTCTCGGAGGAAAAACTTCGTGAGCTCCAATCCGCATACAACCCCGGCTCTTACAAGGTCGGTATCGGGGCCGATGCCATTCGGGAGCTGCTCCGCAAGATCGATATCAATGCCAAGTGGGACGAGATCAAGGCGAAGGCAAAGACGTCGGCCTCCGCAGCGCTGAAGAAGAAATACGCGAAACAACTGAAAGTCATCGAAGCCTTCCGCAAGTCTGGGAATATGCCCGAGTGGATGATCATGGATGTGATCCCGGTGCTGCCACCGGAATTGCGTCCGCTTGTGCCGCTGGACGGCGGACGGTTTGCGACATCAGACTTGAACGATCTGTACCGCCGCGTCATCAATCGGAACAATCGGCTGAAGCGGCTGATTGAGCTGAAGGCGCCGGGCGTGATTATCCGAAACGAAATGCGGATGTTGCAGGAAGCGGTCGATGCGCTCTTCGATAACGGGCGTCGGGGCCGCGCGATTCGCGGACCCAACAAGCGGCCGCTCAAATCGCTGAGCGATATGCTGAAGGGGAAACAGGGGCGCTTCCGCCAAAACCTGCTCGGTAAACGGGTCGATTACTCGGGCCGAACCGTCATCGTCGTGGGGCCGGAACTTCGGCTGCACCAATGCGGGTTACCCAAGAAGATGGCGCTTGAACTCTTTAAGCCCTTTATCTTCCACAAGCTGGAAGAACGCGGCGCGGCGACCACCATCAAGAGCGCCAAACGATTGGTCGAAAAAGAACGTCCGGAAGTGTG
This sequence comes from Nitrospira lenta, assembly GCA_945906715.1. GTDB lineage: Bacteria > Nitrospirota > Nitrospiria > Nitrospirales > Nitrospiraceae > Palsa-1315. The sequence continues at coordinate 6,585 of CAMDRK010000094.1, read as the reverse complement.
GGACGTGCTTGACGAGGTGATTCGCGAACATCCCGTACTATTGAACCGTGCGCCGACGTTGCACCGTCTCGGTATCCAGGCATTCGATCCGGTGCTGGTCGAAGGCAAGGCCATTCGGCTGCATCCGCTGGTCTGCGCCGCGTTCAATGCCGACTTCGACGGCGACCAGATGGCGGTCCACGTTCCGTTGTCGGTCGAGGCGCAGGTCGAGGCGCGCGTGTTGCTGATGTCGATCAATAACATTCTCTCGCCTGCCAACGGCAAGCCGATTGCGGTGCCGTCGCAGGACATGGTGCTCGGCTGTTATTGGCTGACCAAAGAGCGTGCCGGATGTAAGGGAGAAGGGAAAGTGTTCGGCTCACCGGACGAAGTGCGCATTGCCTACGATTCTCAAGCGTTAGACGTGCATGCGCGGATTAAGGTACGGATCGAGGGGAGTCTCGTTCAGACCACCGTCGGACGCGTTATCCTGTCAGACGTGCTCCCTCCGGGCTTGCCATTCGCCAACGCGAATAAGCTCATGACGAAGAAGGAGATGACCAAGCTCATCGATACCGTCTATCGCCAGTGCGGGCACCGCGAGACTGTGACGTTCCTCGACAAGGTCAAGGACACGGGGTTCGAATATGCCACGCGTGCCGGCATCTCGATCTGCATCGACAACATGCATATTCCGACCAAGAAGCAAGAATTGCTGGGGAAGGCGCAGCATGAGGTGGCGGAGATCGAGCGGCAATATGCCGAGGGATTGATCACCAACGGCGAACGTTACAACAAGGTGATCGACATCTGGGCTCATGTGACTGAACAGATTGCCACTGAAATGATGAAGGAGTTGGGCGCGGGCGGCGATCCGAACAAGGCTGAGTCCTTCAATCCGATCTTCATGATGGCGGATTCAGGCGCTCGTGGAAGCTCACAGCAGATCCGCCAATTGGGCGGTATGCGCGGTTTGATGGCGAAGCCGTCCGGTGAAATTATCGAGACGCCGATTACCGCCAACTTCCGCGAAGGGTTGACGGTGTTGCAGTACTTCATTTCGACGCACGGCGCCCGCAAGGGGTTGGCCGACACGGCGTTGAAGACGGCAAACTCCGGCTATCTCACGCGTCGTCTGGTGGATATCGCGCAGGATGTGATTATCAACGAAATCGATTGCGGTACGACCGACGGCATTATTGTAAGCGCATTGGTCGAGGGCGGAGAGATCATCCAGCCGATCGAAGAGCGGGTGTTGGGCCGGTTGGCGGCGGAAGACATTCGCGATCCGGTCACGGGTGAGATCATTGTGTCGTTCAATGAGGAGATCGACGAGGAGCGTACCAAGGCAATCGTGGAAGCGGCAGTCGACCATGTCAAGATTCGCTCTGTGCTGACCTGTCAGTCGCGCCGTGGAGTCTGCCGATCCTGTTACGGGCGCGATTTGGCACGCGGACGGTTGGTCGAAAAGGGCGAACCAGTCGGTGTCATCGCGGCGCAGTCGATCGGTGAACCGGGAACACAGCTGACCATGCGGACCTTCCACATCGGTGGAACGGCGAGCAAGGTGGTCGAGCAGACGGTGACCGAATCCAAACATGCCGGTACCATCAAGTTCATGAGCTTCGATGCCAAGAAGAATGCGGACTTCCCTAACCCGGGAATTGCAGTCAGGAATAAAGAGGGCGAATGGGTCGTCATGAATCGGAACGCCAAGATTGCCATCGTCGATGAGACGGGGCGTGAGCGCGAGAAGTACGGGGTCGTCTACGGCGCCAAGATCAAGATCGAAAATGGCGGCCGGGTTGCGGTGGGCCAGAAATTAGTTGAGTGGGATCCGTACTCACTGACCATCCTCACGGAAGTCGGCGGTAAGGTGGCGTACGGAGACATCGTCGAAGGTGTCTCTATGAAGGAAGAGTTTGATGAAGTCACCGGCCTCTCTCGTAAGGTGATCGTTGAGCATAGTGGCGCGACGTTGCGTCCACGCGTGTCGATCAAGGATGAGGGTGGGAAGACCGCCAAGGTTGCAGCGGCAGCCAACGTGGCCCGCTATCTGCTTCCGGTCGGAGCGCATCTCTTTGTCGAGAAAGGGGCGCTGGTCACTCCTGGCGATGTGTTAGCCAAGATTCCACGGGAGACGACCAAGACAAAAGATATCACCGGCGGTCTGCCTCGCGTGGCAGAGTTGTTTGAAGCCAGAAAGCCGAAGGAGACGGCGGTTATCAGCGAGATCGATGGCGAAGTGTCGTACGATGGTTTCGTGAAGGGTATGCGAAAAGTGTTGGTCAATAATAAGATGGGTGATGTGAAGGAATATTTCATACCTAAGGGTAAACACGTCAATGTGCATGAAGGTGATTGGGTAAGGGCCGGTGAGCCGTTGATGGATGGATCGGCTAATCCGCACGACATCCTCGATGTGCTGGGGCCGAACGAGTTGCAGAAATATCTTGTCGATGAAGTGCAGGATGTGTATCGGCTGCAAGGTGTGACGATCAACGATAAGCATATCGAGATCATTGTGCGGCAGATGCTGCGCAAGGTCAGAATCGAAGACCCCGGCGATACGGAGTTCTTGCCAGGCAGTCAAGTCAGCAAGATGTTATTCGACGAAGAGAATGAGCGTGTGTTGGCGAAGGGTGGACAACCGGGTCTCGGGAAGCCGGTATTGCTGGGCATTACCAAGGCGGCATTGACAACCGATAGCTTCATCTCGGCAGCCTCATTCCAGGAGACCACGCGCGTTTTGACGGAAGCCGCCATCAATGGGCGTGTCGATAACTTGTTAGGCCTGAAGGAAAACGTCATTGTCGGCCGTTTGATTCCGGCCGGAACCGGCTTCGAAGAATATCGGGACACCTTTGTTATTAGCCCCAAGCCCGAGCCAGTGATTGTCGGTCAGGAAGATGCTGCGGTACTTGCGCAAGAAGGCGTAGCGACGGGAGCGTCGGTAGAGCCTGTTCGCTCATGATGGTGACGGTCTTGAAGAGGCTTGACACGGCGCGCAATGGTCATTACAATCCACCGGCTCAGACCTTGAAGAGTTGAGATGGGAAACGGTCAAACTGTTCTGAAGATGAGAGTGATGTACTAATGCCGACGATTAATCAGTTAGTCAGAAAAGGCCGCCAGCTGGCGCATGCGAAGACCAAGAGTCCCGCACTGAAGTCCTGCCCGCAGAAGCGTGGCGTCTGTCTTCGTGTCTATACCTCAACGCCGAAGAAACCGAATTCGGCGTTGCGTAAAGTTGCGCGTGTCCGGTTGACGAACGGGATGGAGGTCACGACCTATATCCCTGGCGTCGGACACAACCTTCAAGAACATTCCATCGTGCTTGTGCGCGGTGGCCGTGTGAAGGACTTGCCGGGCGTGCGTTACCACATCGTCAGAGGCGCCCTTGACGCCGTCGGTGTGGCGGATAGAAAGCAGAGTCGCTCGAAGTATGGAGCGAAGCGTCCCAAGTAAGACGAATATCACAGCCGGTAACGAGAGAGTGAATGACTTATGCCAAGGACTAGATTTTTAGACCACCGCGATCCTCTTCCTGATGTGCGGTATCGGGATAAGCTCGTCGGGAAATTTTTGAATATCCTGATGTCGGGTGGGAAGAAGAGCACAGCCGAGCGTATTTGCTACGGGGCCTTCGATGTTATTCAGGAGAAGACCGGCAACGATCCGCTCAAAGTGTTTCGGGCCGCGCTCGATAATGTGAAGCCGGTCGTTGAGGTGAAGTCTCGGCGAGTGGGCGGCGCATCCTATCAAGTGCCGGTAGAAATTCGTCCGGCTCGCCGGATGTCGCTGGCGCTTCGATGGTTAGCAGAGTATTCGAGGACCCGTGGCGGCAAGAGCATGCGCGAGAAGCTCGCGGCTGAATTGCTGGACGCATCGAACAATACGGGGGCGGCGGTTAAGAAGCGGGAAGACGTGCATCGGATGGCGGAGGCCAATAAGGCGTTCGCGCACTATCGCTGGTAGCGTCGTTCTGTGCTGCAGCTGAGCCGTGCTGCGATCCGCTCACGCGGGTGTGTGTAAATCGCAGCGTTTCGCCGGCTCGGGTTGCGGCATATATATTTTTTAGGGGAAGTACGTGGCGCGTCAATCACCGTTAGAACAGACTCGGAATATCGGCATCATGGCTCACATCGATGCGGGTAAGACGACAACCACTGAGCGCATCCTCTTCTACACCGGGATCTCGCATAAGATGGGCGAGGTTCATGAAGGCGCGGCGACGATGGATTGGATGGAGCAGGAGCGGGAGCGTGGCATCACGATTACGGCTGCTGCGACGACCTGTTTCTGGCGAGACCATCGCATCAATATCATCGATACTCCTGGGCATGTCGATTTCACGATTGAGGTCGAGCGCTCGCTTCGGGTGCTTGATGGAGCCGTCGCCGTGTTTGACTCAGTGCAGGGGGTTGAGCCGCAATCTGAGACAGTGTGGCGACAGGCGGATAAGTATAGTGTGCCGAGGATCGCGTTCATGAATAAGATGGACCGAATCGGGGCAGATTTCTATGTCAGTGTCCAGACGATGGTCGATCGGTTGGGAGCAAACCCTGTTCCGATTCAGATCCCCATCGGACGAGAGTCTGAATATAAGGGGTCGATCGATCTTGTGACGATGAAGGCCTATGTGTACGACGACGAGACGCTTGGCGCCAAGTACGTCGTCAAGGAGATTCCTGCCGAGTTGCTCGACCAAGCCAAGGAATACCGCAATAAAATGCTGGATGCGGTCGCTGAATTCGACGAACAGACAATGGAAAAGTACCTCAATGGCCAGCCCTTAACGGAAGAAGAGATTCGTCGAGCCATTCGTGCCGGTGTGATTTCGATGAAGATGACTCCTATTTTGTGCGGATCGGCTTTCAAGAATAAGGGTGTGCAGCAGCTGCTGGATGGGGTTGTGGATTTTCTTCCATCTCCGCTCGATGTCGAATCGGTCACCGGGATCGATCCAAACACCGAGCAGGAAGTGAAGCGGCGCCCATCGGATAGCGAGCCATTCGCGGCCTTAGCATTCAAGATCATGACGGATCCGTTTGCCGGTCAGCTCACCTTTCTACGGGTGTACTCCGGCACGTTGAAGACCGGAACGTCTGTTGCGAATGTGACGAAAGGGACGAGGGATCGTGTCGGGCGTCTGCTGAAGATGCATGCGAATAAGCGGGAAGACATCGATGTGGCCTATGCGGGCGATATCGTTGCAGCCGTCGGACTAAAGGGAGCGACGACCGGAGATACGCTGGCGGACGAAAAGCAGCCAGTCCTGCTCGAGGTCATGAAGTTTCCCGAGCCGGTCATTGCCATGGCGATTGAGCCGAAAACCAAGCAAGACCAAGAGAAGATGGGTTTCGCGCTCCAGAAGCTGGCGCAAGAAGATCCATCGTTCAGGGTGAAGACAGATGAAGAGACAGCGCAGACCATCATCGCCGGGATGGGGGAATTGCATCTGGAAATCATCGTCGATCGCATGTTGCGCGAATTCAAGGTGGAGGCCAATGTCGGAAAGCCGGAGGTGGCCTTTCGGGAAACAATCCGTAAGAAAGCTGAAGCTGAGGCGAAGTACATTAAGCAGACCGGTGGCCGTGGCCAGTATGGACATGTTGTGTTGACGGTCGAGCCTGCTGAGGCGGGTAAGGGATTGGACTTCATCAATAAAACCGTCGGCGGTTCTATCCCGAAAGAATTCATTCCGGCGATCGAAAAGGGTGTGAAGGAACGGCTTGATTCCGGTGTGATCGCCGGCTATCCGCTTCGTGACGTGAAGGTCACGGTCATCGATGGGTCGTTTCACGATGTCGATTCCAATGAAATGGCATTTAAAATCGCCGGCTCAATGGCATTTATCGATGCCTGTAAAAGAGCCGATCCAGTGTTGCTTGAGCCGATCATGAAAGTGGAAGTTGTGGTTCCTCAGGACTTTATGGGTGATGTGATCGGCAATTTGAATGGTCGTCGAGGGAAGATCCAGGGAATGAAGGCGCGGGCGGCTGCGCAGATCATCGATGCGTCAGTGCCGCTCAGTGAAATGTTCGGGTATGCGACTGATCTGCGGTCTCGAACACAGGGCCGTGCCACCTATAGTATGGAATTCGACCGGTATGATCCGGTGCCAAGACAAATTTCAGAGACTATCATTGCCAAGTATCGGGGTGAGTAGTCGAATCGATTCTTGAGTATGGACGGAAGGGAGTAAGGCATGGCGAAGGCGAAATATGAGCGGCGGAAGCCGCATGTGAATGTCGGGACGATCGGGCACGTGGACCATGGCAAGACGACGTTGACCGCGGCCTTGACCAAGGTCAGCGCCGATCAGGGCATGGCGAAGTTCATCTCCTACGACGAAGTGGCGAAGGCGAGCGAAAGCCAGGGCCGGCGGGATGCCACGAAGATCATGACCATTGCGATCAGTCACGTGGAATACGAAACGAAGAATCGCCATTACGCCCATGTGGATTGTCCGGGCCACGCCGATTACGTGAAGAACATGATCACCGGCGCCGCGCAGATGGACGGCGCCATCCTGGTGGTGAGTGCCGCGGACGGCCCCATGCCCCAGACGCGCGAGCATATCCTCTTGGCCCGGCAGGTCGG